>DATMAB010000026.1:52500-240541 GCA_035573675.1 Terriglobales bacterium | reverse complement strand
CCCGCCGCTATCACTCGTTCGATGCCGCGGCGGCGGGGCGGGATGCTCCGGAGAGCTGCGGAGAGGCTTCCGGCCCTTGAGCCTCAGGGGCTAAAGCCGTGGATTTACGCGGCTCGGGGACGGCACGACTAAAGCCGTACCCTGATACAAGCCTGACCTGCCCCGGAGTCCTCTGAGCAACCCGACGGAATCAACGGCCCCTTTCCTTGTCGGCACGGCATGATCAACCGCGGGTGTACAATCGCGCGCCATGACCACCGCCCCGCGCGGGCCACTGGCCGCCCTCTGGCATGGCTTCCCGCTGCGTACTCACCACGGCTGGATGAACCTGCTGCTGCTGGCGCTGCCGGCGGCCATCGCCGCCCACCTGATGCACGCCAGCCCGCTGGTCATCTTCGCGCTGGCCGCGGTGGCCATCATCCCGCTGGCGGCGCTGCTGGGCGAAGCCACCGAGGTGCTCTCCGCCTACTCGGGGCCGCTGGTGGGCGGCATCCTGAACGGGACCATGGGCAACGCCACCGAGCTGATCATCGCCTTCTTCGCGTTGCGCGCCGGACACGTAGAGGTGGTGAAAGCGTCGCTTTCCGGCTCCATCATCGGCAACCTGCTGCTGGTGCTGGGGCTGGCGATCCTGGTGGGTGGGATCGGGCGGGAAAAGCAGCAGTTCTCGCGCACCGCGGCCGGCGCCAACAGCAGCATGTTGTTCCTGGCCGTGGCGGCGCTGGTGATGCCCGCGGTCTACGACCTTTCCGTAGCGGGCACACTGCGCCACGAGGACGTCACGGTAAAGACGCTGAGCCTGTGGACCAGCATCATCCTGATCGCGGTCTACGGCGTGAGCTTCCTGTTCATGCTGAAGACGCACAAGGCGCTGTTCATCGCGGCCGAAGAACCGGAAGAGAAGCCGAAAACCTCGGTGAAGTCGGCGCTGGTTTCGCTGGCGCTGGCGACGGTGGCCATCGCCTTCATGAGCGAGATGATGGTGGACGAGATCGGCGCGGTGACCGCGGCGCTGGGGATGACGGAGCTGTTCGTGGGCGTGATCGTGGTGGCCATCGTGGGCAATGCCGCCGAACACTCCACCGCAGTGCTGGTGGCCACGCGCAACAAGATGGACCTGGCCATGACCATCGCCGTGGGCTCGAGCACGCAGATCGCGCTGTTCGTGGCGCCCCTGCTGGTGCTGCTCTCCTGGGCCATCGGCAAGCCCACGTCGCTGGTGTTCAACGCCTTTGAAATCGCCGCCATCGCGCTCTCGGTGATCATCGTGGAGATGATCTCGTCGGACGGGGAGAGCAACTGGTTCGAGGGCGCGCAACTGCTGGCGCTGTATGTGATCCTGGGGATCGCGTTTTATTTTGTGCCGGCCTAGAACCAGCGATAAGCGATAAGCCATAAGCAGTTGGCTGAGTGCGACAAAGCTGCCGGGGCTCTGCTTTGGTGGCACAGGGCCTATCGCTGCCGCTTATCGCTTATGGCTGCGGCTTATTGCCTATACCTTCCGCGCACATCATTCCAGCGAATCCTCAACATCTCGAGAAAGATGGCGAGGCCGTCCCGGAGGGGATGGATCTTGGAGCGCTCGTCGTGGGCCCACTCGACGGGCACTTCGCGCACGGTGAAGCCGAGCTTCCGGGCAAGAAACAGAAGTTCAGGATCGAAGCCCCAGCGCTCGATGCGCTGCAGCGGGAAGATGGCCGCAGCGGCGCGGCGGGTGAAGGCCTTGAAGCCGCACTGCGTGTCTTTGAAGGGCAGGCCGAGAAGGGCGTGCAGCATGAGGTTGAAGACGCGCCCGAAGAACTGGCGGTAGAGAGGCTGGCGCTCGGTCTGGAGCTCGCGCTGGAGCCAGCGCGAGCCGATGGCGACGTCGGCGCCGGCGGTGAGCGCGTCGAAGAGCTTGGGCGCTTCGTAGATGGGCGATGACAGATCGGCGTCGCTGAACAGCAAGAGGTCGCCTTTCGCTTCCATCATGCCATGACGCACACTGTAGCCCTTGCCGCGGTTACCGGGATTCTCGAGCAGGCGGACGCGCGCATGCCGGCTGGCATAGTCGCGCACGATGGCGGGCGTCGGGTCGCGGGAGCCGTCGTTGACTACCAGCACCTCGGCGTCCCAACGCTGCTGCTCGAGATAGGCCAAGACCTTGTCGAGCGTGGCGGTGATGCGCTCGCTCTCGTTGTAGGCGGGAATGATGATGCTGTAGTGCAAGGTCTCAGGTTACGGGTCTCAGGTCCCAGAAGCAGGGGGCATGGTAGCAAATCCGGTCATGAACCTGATGCGTACCGTGAGTGATGCGGCACTCACTTCCCATGCCGGTTCGCTGGTCCTTCGTCGTCTGCCTGATGCTGGCATGCGTGCAGCCTCATTCGCTCACCGCGCAGACGGCGGAGGATGAGAAGGCAGCAACGGCGCTCCCTGTTGTGCTCCAAACGATAGACGTGACGGCCACGATCGAGCCGGATGTCCAGCGCCGCCGCCTGCGCGAGAACGAGGCCAACCGTGACGACCAGTTACTTCAGGTCGTGGGCGCGGGCATCAGCGCCGGGCAGCACGAAGGCGGAGGGAAGTCGCTGGAGGTGCGGCGCTTCGGATTCAACCTGGATCATGGCGGCGTCTCCGGCGGGCTGAAGGTGCTGGTGGACGACGTGCAGCAGAACCAGGCCACACAGGGGCACGGGCAGGGCTACCTCGGACAACTCAAGACCCTGACGCCGGAGCTGGTGGAAGAAGTGGAGGTCATCAACGGGCCGTTCCGCGCGGAATACGGCGATTTCTCCGGACTGGGCATCGTGCACATCCGCCAGCGCGAGAGCCTGGGCGACCGGCTGACCGTGCGGCTGCAAGGCGGATCCTTCGGAGGCCTGCGAACGTTCCTGGGATGGAGCCCGGAGATGCGCTCCGGGGCTGCTTTTCTGGCGTACGAAGGCTCGCGTACCGATGGACCGTTTGAGAATCCATTGGGCTACCGGCGGCACAACTTCACCGGAAATTACACCTGGAAGCCGGATGGCGAGCAGGCGCTCAGCATCAAGTTCAACGCCGGGACAAACCGCTTTCACTCCTCCGGGCAGATTCCGCTGGACGAGGTCGCCAGGGGGAACCTGGACCGCTTCGGATTCATCGATCCTGAGCTCGGAGGGCGCGGGAGAAGCGGCACGCTGGGCCTCTACTACAAATGCGATTTCGCCGACGGCTCCGCGCTGCGCCTTGACGGCTTCGTTTCGCGCTCCCTCTTTGACCTTTATTCCAACTTCACGTTCTTTCTGAATGACCCGGTGCAGGGCGATGAGATTCAGCAGCATGACTCGAGGCTCATCGAAGGCGTGAACGGGCAGTATCTGCATGCATGGAAGCTCTTCGGGCAGCCGGCGCTGCTCGTGGCCGGCGGGAACCTGCACGCCAACCAGATCCGCGTTGGACTGTTCCCCAGCGCAGGCCGCCAGCCCAGGGGTGCGACGACGCTGGCGCACGCCGATGTGTTCAACGTTGCGGGCTACATGCAGCAGAGCGTGGAACTGGCCGGCGGGCGGCTGCATCTGGACGGCGGCCTGCGATACGACTGGTTCCGCCTCGACGTGGAGGACAGGCTGACCCCGACGCTTTCGGGTACCGAAGGATCGGGACGCGCCCAGCCCAAGGCGAATCTGGCGTTCACACCGTCACGGCGAGTGCCGCTGACGTTGCACGTCAACTACGGCCGCGGCATCGCGAGCCAGGACGCGCGCGGCGTGGTGCGGGATGCATCCGGCCCCAGGCTTTCGACCACCGACTTCTACCAGGCGGGCCTGTCCAGCCCATGGTGGCGCGTGTCGGTGAGCGCCGACTTGTTTCTGATCGACCGCTCGCACGAGCAGGTGTACATTCCAGACAACGGTACGATTCAGTTCCGCGGGCCGAGCCGCGCTTATGGGTTCGAGTTCAAGAACTCGGTGCGGATCACTCGCCGGCTGGGGCTGACCTCCGGTATCACGCGCGTTGGGAATGCGTTCTATCGCGGTACGGCGCCTCGGGAGTACGTAGCTTCGGCGCCCCACGCCGTGGCCAACGCCGGAATCACGCTCTCCGACTGGCGAGGCTGGAGCGGGTGGCTGCGCTATCGCTACGGTAACGGCTACCGGCTGGACACACTCGACCCTGCAATCCGTGCGACTGGCTACGGCGTGCTCGACCTGGGCCTGACGCGCAAGCTCCGCCACGATCTCGACCTGAACCTGGCGGTCGACAATCTTACCGACAAGAAGTACTACGAGACGCAGAACCATTTCGAATCACGCGTGCATCCGGGCGAGGAAGCCAGGACCAGAACCCACGGCACTCCAGGGTATCCTGTCGCTGTAACAGTCGGTCTCACGTTCCGCTTAGGAAAATAGCGGTCCCGCGCTTCGCTCAGGATTTCACCTGCGGGCCGGCGCTCGCAGGTTACGCCACGTCCTCGTCTTCCAGCATGTCGAAGAAGGCGTCCACGAGGTGGCGGTCCAACAGGTTGTGGCGGGCTTCGTTGCGCATGACGTGCTCGGCTTCGGCGGCAGAGAGGGCGGGCTTGTAGGGACGAGCGGTGCGGAGGGCATCGTAGACATCAGCCACCTGAAGCACGCGCGCCAGCAGGGGAATCTCCTCGCCGCGCAGGCGGTCGGGATAGCCGGAGCCGTTCCAGTGCTCGTGGTGGTGACGGATGATGGGCAGCACCAGGCGCATGGACTTGAGCGGCTTGACGATGTTCTCGCCGGTGACCGGATGCTGCCGCATGACATCCCATTCGTCGGGGGTCAGGTGGTCGCCCTTTTTCAGGATGTCATCGGGCACGACGATCTTGCCGATATCGTGCAGGACGCCGCCGCGCTCCAGGGCGATGATGTGATCCTCGTCGAGGCCGAGGCGGTGGCCGAGCGCCGCACTCATGCGCGAGAGGCGGTCGCAGTGGTCGCCGGTGTAGGGGTCGCGGGCCTCGACGCCGCGCGCCAGCGTCATCACGACGGCTTCGGCGTGCTCCAGCTCGTCGGTGTATTCCTTCAGCCGCAGCAGGGAGCGCACGCGTGCCAGCAGCTCGTCGGGATCGACGGGCTTGCGGAGGAAATCGTCTGTGCCCGCCCGGATGCCACGCAGGCGGTCGTCGCGGCGGCGCAACCCGGTGACGACCACGATGGGGATGAGACGGGTGTGGGGATTCTCCTTCAGCTCGCGGCAAAAATCGAGTCCCGAGGTGCCGGGTAACACGACGTCCAGCACGATCAGGTCGGGAGGCTCTTCGGCAACGGCCTCGCGAGCCTGAGCGACGTTGTTCGCCGTGCGGACGTCGTAGTCGTGGATGGCCAGCACGCGGCCGATGTGCAGGCGCGCAACCGGGTCGTCGTCCACCACCAGGATGCGCGCGCGACGGCGCCGTGCAGCACGCTTGCGCATGGAAGTGCCACTCTAGTCCGGCCTGTGCGCCGAGCGCAACTACCCCCGTTCCAGCCGGCGATTGCGCCGGTCACAATGAAGGCGGTAGGCTGGCCGATGACCCGGCCATGAAGACATTGGACGAATATCTGGCGGATGCAGAGCGTGCCCACGGGCATTTGTGCGCCGGGCAGGTGCTGGGCGTGCGCATGGCCATGCTGGGACTGGAGAAGCTGGGCATCACAGACCCGCGCGGCAAGGACCGCAAGCGGCTGGTGACGTTCGTCGAGATCGACCGCTGTGCCACGGACGCGGTGGCCGTGGTGACCGGCTGCCGGTTGGGCAAGCGCGCCCTGAAGTTCCGCGACTGGGGCAAGGTGGCGGCGACCTTTGTGGACGTGACAAGCGGCAGGGCGGTGCGCGTGGTGGCGCGCGAGTCGTCCAAGGCGCTGGCCCGCTCCCTGCATCCCGAGATCGAGAGCAAGAACCAGCAGCAGATGCTGGCCTATCGCGAAATGCACGACGAAGACCTGTTCGACGTGCAATGGGTGCGCGTCGAGCTGCCGCCGGAGGAGTTCCCCGGCTACAAGGGCGAGCGCGTGGTGTGCGAAGCCTGCGGCGAAGGAATCAATTTCCGGAGGGAAGTCAGGCGCGACGGAAAGGTGTTGTGCAGAGGGTGTGCGGGGGAAAGGTATTACGAGATTGACGATTGAAACATGTTGGGCATCGATGATTGAAAAACAAAGGCGGGGCTTTGGCCCCGCCTTTGTCGTTGCGGTCAGCCGTGGGTTACTTCTCCATCGGCTTGGCCTTGGAATCGGTCCTGCTGCCAGTGCGTTCGCCGGACTTCGTCGTGGTGGTGGAAGTCTTTTTCGCTGAGGTCTGGGCGGAAGAGGTGGTAGTGCTGGTTTGAGTTGTAGTGGTCTGAGTGCTGGCTGTTTGCGTCTTGGACTTGGTTGTGGCCTTGGATTTGTCTTTCTCCTTGGCCTTGGCCTTCTCCTTCTCACGCCGCGCCTTTTCCGCGCGCTCGCGAGTAGAAAGACCGGTGGCGTCGCAGCCGCGCTCCTTGGCCAGGCCCGGCGGGACGTCGCAGTCGCCCCAGCCTTCCTTTTCGCCTTCGTCCCAGCCCTTGGGCCGGTCGTTCGGACCGGGCTCATGCTCAGAAACCTGGTGGCTGCCGGACTTGCCCTTTTTGTGCGCTGTCTTCTGGGTCTTAGCCTTGTCCGTCTTGGCCTTGTCGCTCTTGCCCTTGCCGCTCGCCTGGGCGCTGCCCTGGCCGCTGCCCTTGCCCTGACCCTTGGCAAGCGCCGGAAGCGACGCCAATGTCAGGAGGACGGCCAGGGCCATCAGAAACCGGAAGAATCGTGTCTGCATAACTCCCCCTTCTCGCCTTCCTAGGATGCGCATTCTGCGCCCAAAGGTAGCTGGGGCACAAGTGACCCCGGTACATGCACTACCGGTTACCGTTTTCCACGGCGGCCGCAAGCCTGAGCATCGTGGCCTCATCGAAGTGGCGAGTCAAAATCTGCAGCCCGACGGGGAGACCGGAGCGGCTCTTGCCGCAAGGCACGGAGACGCCGGGGACTCCGGCGAGGTCGGCGGTGACGGTGTAGATGTCAGCCAGGTACATGGCCAGCGGGTCGTCGGCTTTCTCGCCCAGCTTGAAGGCGGGAGTGGGCGTGGTGGGAGTAAGGATGGCATCGACGCGCGCGAAGGCCTCGTCGAAATCTTGGGTGAGGAGCGAGCGCACCTTCTGGGCCTTGAGATAGTAGGCGTCGTAATAGCCGGCGCTGAGGGCGTAGGTCCCCAACAGGATGCGGCGCTTCACTTCCGGACCGAAGCCCAGATCGCGCGTGCGCCGATACATCTGCGAGAGCGTCTTGCTGTCCTTGGCACGGAAGCCGTAGCGCACGCCGTCGTAGCGCGCCAGGTTGGAAGATGCTTCGGCGGTAGCCACCACATAGTAGGTCGGGATGGCGTACTCGGTGTGCGGGAGCGAAACCTCGACTACTTCGCAACCGGCGGCGGCCAGCTTCTGGATGGCAGACTCGACCGCGGCGCGCACTTCAGCGTCGAGTCCCTCGCCGAAGTATTCCCTGGCGATGCCGAGCTTCAGTCCGCGCACCGGCTTTTCCAGTTCGGCTTCGTAGTCAGGGACAGGAAGGTCGGCGGAGGTCGAGTCCAGCGGATCGCGTCCGGCAATCGCACGCAGCAGGATGGCGGTGTCGCGCACGGTGCGTGCGAACGGTCCGACGTGGTCGAGCGAGGACGCGAAGGCGATCAGGCCATAGCGCGAAACGCGACCGTAAGTCGGCATGACGCCGACCACGCCGCACAACGCCGCGGGCTGGCGGATGGAACCGCCGGTGTCGGATCCCAGCGCACCCACGCACATGCCGGCGGCGACGGCCGCGGCCGAGCCGCCGGAAGAGCCGCCGGGCACGCGCGTTTTGTCGTGCGGGTTGCGCACCGGGCCGTAGGCGGAGTTTTCATTGGAGGAGCCCATGGCGAACTCGTCGCAGTTGGTCTTGCCCAGCACCACGGCGCCGGCGGCCTCCAGGCGCGCGACCGGAGTCGCGTCGTAGGGCGGGAAATAGTGCTGCAGGATCTTGGATCCCGCCGTGGTGCGCACGCCGCGCGTCACCATCACGTCCTTGATGCCCACCGGGACGCCAGCCAGCGGTGGCAATGGCTCGCCCTTTTCCGCCATGCGGTCGATGCGTGCGGCCTGCGCCAGAGCGCGCCCTTTGGAGAGAGTGAGGTAGGCGTGAATCTCGCCGTCCTGGTCCGCGATGCGGGCGTAGTGAGCTTCGGCCAACGCGGTGGCGGTAGTCCTACGCGCGGCGATGGCGGAGCGAACGTCGGCGATGGTGAGGGTGGTGAGATTCAAGTTCGGCTCTGGGCTAGTGGTTCTTGGCTAATGGCTCTCCCGGGCAGACTATCGCTCGATTACCTTAGGAACCTTGAAGAAGACGCCGTCGGTTTCCGGAGCGTTGGCGAGCGCGTCCTCGCGGCCGAGCGATTTGCCGGGCACATCGGCGCGCAGGGCGTGCTCGAAGCGCGCCGTGCCGGTCCTGGCCGGATCACCATAGCGGTCCGACACCTGGGTCATGGGCGCAACATTGGCGGTATCGAGCTGGTTCAGCCGGTCGATGTAATCGAGGATCGAGTTCAGATCCTTGACCATGCGGGCGCGCTCGGCATCGGTGAGCTCGAGGTTCGCCAGGTCCTCGACGTAGCGAACGTCTTTTTCGGAAACCTTCATGATCCAGTGGCCAGTGGTCAGTGGTTAGTCGCCAGTTGACGGCTGTGACTTTAGAACGAATTCGATGCGTTCGACACCTTCCGAGACGCGATTGAGCGCGACGACGTAGCGTGGCGCGAGCGTGAGCAGTTCCGCGCGCCAAGTGGCATCCGGAACCTCGATGCGTAGCACGCCACTGCGGAAGTCGAGCGCGCGGGTGCGCTCTGCCACCGCTGCACCCGCCACCACCGGCCAGGCCAGCAACGGCGCTTCGGCAGCCGGAGCGCGGCGTAGTGCGTCGGTCATGATCTTGTCGAGAGTCGGGCGGATGTGCTCCATGAAAACCAGTTGTCAGTGGCAGTGGCCGGTTCTCAGCTCCTCAGCCTGACTGCAGCACAAGTCCAGCAAGGAGTCGGAATTCTATCACTCCTCTGCGCAGGCGGCGGATGCCTGAGACCTGCGACCTGGCACCTGAGACCTATGGTGGAAAGGTGCGGCGCACGAATTCCAACGCCTGCGGTTTGTCGGCGAGCGTGCCTTCAAGCTGCGCATCTTCGACGGCGCGCAGGATCTCCTTAAAGCGAGGGCTGGGCACATAGCCGGCGGCAATCAGGTCGTCACCGGTGAGCAGGGGTTTGGGGCGAATCTGCTCCGGCGGAGTGGAAACCAGCTTTTGTTTCACCAGCTCGTAGACCGAGAGGTCGCCGTGGCTGGCGAGGCAGTCGAGCCGATGCAGTTCGAGGTGTTCTTCGAATTGAGGCAGGCGCAGAAAGCGTTTGAGCGTGGACTGCTTCATGCGCGGCACGTCGATGAACCGCAGGTGGTTGGCCACGAGGGCGCACACCTGCTCGGTCTGGTCGTTGGAGAAGCGGAAGCGGCGGCAGATCTCTTCCGCCATCTTCGTGCCGACTTCGGCGTGGCCGTCGAAGCGGATGCGGTCTGGCGCCACGCGAAACGTCGGCGGCTTGCCCACATCGTGGAGCAGAGCGCCGAGCGCCAGCGTGGGAGAGCAGCCCGGCTTGAGGCCTTCGAGCAGCATCAGCGTATGCACCCAGACGTCGCCCTCAGGGTGGAACTGCGGTGGCTGCGCGACGCCTTTCATGGCCGCGACTTCCGGCAGGACTTCAGCAAGCAGTCCGGTCGTATCCAATAGCTCGAAGGCGCGGCGGGCGTGCCCTTCAGTCAGCATCTTCACTAGTTCGTCGCGGACGCGCTCGCGGCTGACCTTGTGGATCTCGCGGGCATGCTCGCCGATGGCCGCCAACGTGCACGGCTCGATGCTGTATGCGAAACGGGCGGCGAAGCGCACGGCGCGCAGCATGCGCAGCTTGTCTTCAGCGAAGCGCCGGCCGGGCTCGCCGATGGCGCGGATGATGCCGGCCTCGAGGTCGGCGCGGCCGCCTACGAAATCCAGGACCTTGTCGTCCTCCAGCGGATCGAGCAGCAAGCCGTTGATGGTGAAGTCGCGGCGGGCCACATCCTCGCGCGGGTCGCGGGTGTAGGTGACCTGGTCGGGATGACGGCCGTCGGTGTACAGGCCGTCGGAGCGGAAGGTGGCGACCTCGATGACCTGGTTTGGAGTTTCAAGTTTCGAGTCTCGAGTTGCCTCAGAAGTAGCGGGCGGATGCTCAACCGGCACCAGCACGACGCCGAATCGCGCACCCACCTCGTAGGTTTGCGGGAACAGCGCCATCACCTGTTCGGGCGTGGCGTCGGTCGAGACGTCGAAGTCCTGCGGCTCGCGGCCCAGCACGATGTCGCGCACGCATCCGCCCACCAGATAGGCCTGGTGGCCGGCGTCGCGCAGGGCGCGCACGATGCGCGTGGCGGCGGACCTAAGCGATTGACTCATTGGTTCATTCGGATTCGCCCAGCCGGCCAGTGCACACCATACCGGCCAGCAGGTAACATTAAGTGTATGCGCGAGGGCTACATCCTGGGCATCGAGACGTCGTGTGACGAGACGGCGGCGGCCGTGGTGCGCTCGGGCGAGCATATCGAGTCCAACGTGGTGCTTTCGCAACTGGCGACGCACGGACCGTACGGCGGCGTAGTGCCGGAGCTGGCCTCGCGCGAGCACCTGCGTGGCATCGTCCCGGTGGTGCGACGCGCGCTGGAGGAAGCGGGTCGGACCTTCGCTTCTGTGGACGCCCTGGCAGTAACCCAAGGGCCGGGACTGGCCGGATCGCTGCTGGTGGGCGTGACCTATGCCAAGGCGCTGGCGTTCGCGCTGGAAAAGCCGCTGATCGCCGTGAATCACCTCGAAGGTCACATCCACGCGGTGCTGCTGGAAGAGAAGCAGAAGGGCAACCGCGACGTACGCTTCCCCGTGCTGGCGCTCGTGGTCTCCGGAGGGCACACGCATCTGTACCTGGCCGAAGAGCGCGAGGGCGGCTGGGTGTACCGCAACATCGGCCAGACGCGCGACGACGCCGCCGGGGAAGCCTTCGACAAGGTGGCGAAACTGCTGGGGCTGGGCTATCCGGGCGGGCCGGTCATCGATCGGCTGGCGAAGCTGGGCGATCCGACCGCGGTGAGGTTCGGCCTGGCGCAGATCAAGAAAGCCGCGCGCCACCAGCCGCGCAATGGCAGCGCCTGCGACTTTTCCTACAGCGGCATCAAGACTGCGGTGCTGCGCTACGTGGAAACGCACGGCATGCGCGCGAGCATCGAGGAACGCCGGCGGGCGCTGGCGGCCGTCGCAAGACCTGCGCTCGAGGACTACCAGCGCTGGTGCGACCGGCAGACTCTGGATCTGGTGGCATCGTTCCAGCGGGCGATGGTCGAGGATCTGGTCGCGAAGACACTCGAGGCTGCGCGCCAGCACGACACGGCGACGTTGTTTGTCACCGGCGGCGTGGCCGCCAACAGCGAATTGCGCTCCCGCTTTGAGCAGGAAGCCGCCGAAGAGGGTCTGCCGGTCTGCTTCCCTTCGCGGCCCCTTTCCACCGACAACGCCGCCATGATCGCCGCCGCCGCCTGGCCCAAGCTGCTGGCGGGCGACTTCGCGCACCCGGAGTTTTCGGCAGAAGCTTCGTTGCGCCTGGGATAGGTGGCAGGTCTCAGGTCTCAGGCACGGCTGGGAAGTCCGCTAGTTGGAGCCTGATTGCCGACTGCTTGCTTTTGCGATGGATACGCATTCCCCAGCGCCCCCGCCAGCGCTTTCTCCAGTTGCTGCTCGATGTCGATATCTTTGTGGATGACGAAGTTGGCCCGCTTTTCGTCCTGAGCGTCCGAGCCCGAAGGCCGGCCAGAGAGCACAACAATGGGAATCGAAGCGGTCTCAGGTCGCGCCTTGAGCGAATCGATGAGCTGGCTGCCGGTCATCTGAGGCATCACCATGTCGGTGATGACGATGTCGGGCAAAGCGTGGGTCAGTTTCTCCAGCGCCTCGACGCCGTTGGTGGCGGAGTCCACCTCGTAGCCGCGCTGCTCCAGGAAGCGGCACACGGTGTGGCGCACCAGCATGGAATCGTCCACCACCAGCGCACGCAGCGCCATTTCTTCTCCCCTCGATGGCGCTCAAGGGTAGCGGAGGCGGCGAGGGGCGACAAGGGAAAAGAGCGCAGTGAAGGAAGCCGTGTGTGTGAGGCTACGATTCTTCTGTCTGGATTCGCTCTTCCCGCGCCATGTCCTGGAATTCGCTGGCCTCGAAGATCTCGCCGCACTCCAAGCACTCGACGAACTCGGAGTCCTCTTCGCGGGCGACGATCTGCACACGCGGATGCAGGCACTTATCCTTGGAGGCTGGCTGGCCGTTGGGGCTCGACGGTGACAGAGGCTGGAAAGAACTCATACCGGAATCATCCACCCCGCACGCGGGGTCTCCGATTCCACTGCGCTCTCCGCCCGCCACCTCACCCTGGGAGCGGAAAACGGTCGTATTGTAGACCGGCGGCAATCCCTGTCAAGAGCGTTTCCGCATCCGGCCTGTGTCATTTAGCGGAAGAAACGCAGAGGGCGTGCAGCCGACACTCGCCCATTGAGTGAGCTCGCGCATCGGTTTGCTCAGGCTAAAACATACGGGTTCCTCCTGATAACCAGTTCGATAACTGCAGCTCCGGTACGCTCCGGACGCGCTTGCGAGCGTTCTGATGCAGGTGAAGCGTTTTGGACGGAGTGCGTATTGCGACGGCAAGTGGAAAATGCGACCAAAAGGGTGCCAGTTCTTAACCCATTAAACCTCATGGGGTTACATTCAAACCCCGGTTTGCTGCCGTTGGCTGAAGAGGGTTGCGGGAAGGCCTCCTGGCAGGCTATGATGAAATACGACCAATTTAGTCGGATTTTCCCTGGTCGGGTCCTTGGATGCTGAAACTGACCAAGAAAGCGGATTACGGCCTGATTGCAGTGAAGCATCTCGCCGAGTGTTCCGGCGAGGGCTCGTGCCGCGCCAAGGACATTGCCGAGGCTTACAGCATTCCCCTGGAAGCCCTGGCCAAGATCCTGCAACGGCTGGTGAAGGCCGGGCTGCTTCACTCGCATCAGGGAATGAACGGAGGGTACGCCCTGGCGCGCGAGCCGCAGCGCATTACGGCGTTGGAAGTCATCCGGGCCATCGACGGCCCGCTGTTCATCACTTCCTGCCTGAGCCAGGAGATCGAGTGCTACCAGAGCCCGAAGTGCACGGTGCGGGAACCGCTGCGCAAGGTGAACCAGAGCATTGAGCAGGTGCTGGGCCGGATCACCATCTCCGACCTGGCAGAGAACGGCAGCGTCCCCGCCGACATGGAGAAGGAGAAGCCAGCCCGCGAGCTGGTCGGCATCGCTTCCGCGAGCCGGTAAGCGCGGGCGCGACGCCAAGGTGAACACGATCATCGAATCGAGAGGAAGCATTTTTGAGGAGAACGCGAGTATGAGCGCCAGCACGGGAAACGGGCAGAACGTGAAGCTGCCGATCTACATGGATAACCACGCCACCACGCCGATGGATCCGCGCGTGCTGGAGGCCATGCTGCCCTACTTCACGGAGAAGTTCGGCAATGCCGCCAGCCGCAACCATCCCTTCGGCTGGGCCGCGGAGGAGGCGGTGGAGAATGCGCGCGAGCAGATCGCCAAGCTCATCGGCGCCACCGCCAAGGAGATCATCTTCACCTCCGGCGCCACCGAGAGTGACAACCTCGCCATCAAGGGCGTAGCGCATATGTACCGCGAGAAGGGCAACCACATCATCACCTGCGTTACCGAGCACAAGGCGGTGCTGGATACCTGCAAGCACCTGGAGAAGGAAGGCTTCCGCGTCACCTACCTGCCGGTACAGGCGGATGGGCGCATCGACCTCGACGATCTCAAGCGCGCCATCGACGACAAGACCATCCTGGTCTCGATCATGGCGGCCAACAACGAGATCGGCGTGCTGCAGCCCATCGAAGAGATCGGCAAGATCTGTAAGGAGCGCGGCGTGCTGTTCCACACCGATGCGGTGCAGGCCATCGGCAAGGTCCCCTTCGACGTCAACAAGGCCAACGTCTCGCTGGCGTCGCTGACGGCGCACAAGATCTACGGTCCCAAGGGCGTGGGCGCGCTCTACGTGCGGCGCAAGAATCCGCGCGTGCAGCTTGCGCCCATCATCGATGGCGGCGGGCACGAGCGCGGCATGCGCTCCGGCACGCTGAACGTCCCCGGCATCGTGGGCTTCGGTAAAGCCTGCGAACTGGCCATGCAGGAAATGCCGGAAGAGTCCAAGCGCCTGGCCGGGTTGCGCGACCGCCTGAAAGAAAAGCTGATGGAGAACCTGGACGAGGTGTTCATCAACGGTTCGATGGAGCATCGCCTTCCCGGCAACCTGAACATGAGCTTCGCCTATGTGGAAGGCGAGTCGCTGCTGATGGGCATCAACGACGTCGCGGTCTCGAGCGGCTCGGCCTGCACGTCGGCCACGCTCGAGCCTTCGTACGTGCTCAAGGCGCTGGGCACCGGCGACGACTTGGCGCACAGTTCTATCCGCTTCGGCATCGGCCGTTTCAACACCGAGGCCGAGGTGGACTACGTGGTGGGCAAGCTGACGGAAGTGGTCCGTCGGCTGCGCGAACTTTCGCCGCTCTACGAGATGGCCAAGGAAGGCATCGACCTCAAGAAGGTCAGTTGGGCCGCTCCCGCGGAGAGCCACTGACAAGTTTCAGAAGGAGAAGGAGAACAGGTTACATGGCATACAGCGACAAGGTCCTGGATCACTACACGAACCCGCGCAACGTCGGCTCCCTCGACAAGGGGAGCCCCGACGTGGGCACCGGGCTGGTGGGCGCGCCGGAGTGCGGCGACGTGATGAAACTGCAGATCAAGGTCAATCCCGAGACGCAGCGCATCGAGGACGCCAAGTTCAAGACGTTCGGCTGCGGCTCCGCCATCGCTTCCTCTTCGCTTGCCACCGAATGGGTGAAAGGCAAGACCATCGACGAGGCGCTGGGCATCAAGAACACCGACATCGTGCGCGAGCTGGCGCTGCCCCCGGTGAAGATCCATTGCTCGGTGCTGGCGGAAGACGCCATTCGCGCCGCCATCGGTGACTGGAAGAAGAAGCAGGGAGCTGCTGCAGCCAAGCCGGTCGAGGCCAAGGCGGGCGACTGAGGGACACGGATGTCCGTAACCACGGAAAAACCGGAGGTCACGGTCCCGACGGCCGCTCCTACGGCTGCTCCGGCCCGCGGCATCCAGGTGACCGAGCGCGCACTGGCCAAGATCCGCTCGGCCCTGGCGAAAGAGAAGGTCTCGCCGGCCGAGGGCGGGTTGCGGCTGGGCGTGCAGGGCGGCGGTTGCTCCGGCCTGACGTACAACATCCGCTTCGACTCCAAGGCGCGCGAGCGCGACCGCGTGTTCGAGTTCGACGGCGTGCGAGTGTTCGTCGATCCGAAATCATTCATCTACCTGCACGGCATGACCCTGGACTATCAGGAGTCGCTGATGCAGCAGGGCTTTGTCTTCGTCAATCCGAACGCTTCGAAGTCGTGCGGCTGCGGGACATCGTTCTCGGGCTGACCGGCCGCCGGCCTGATCGTCTACCGCGGGCGCTCATCCTGCCCGGATCGCAGAGCTAACGACGGCGGGGAAGCTGTCTAATGGCGACGGAAACCACAACCCGAAGAGCGCTGACGTGCTGGTCGTGCGCCGCAGAGGTCGACGCCGGCGGGCACTTCTGTTCCGCTTGTGGCAAGGTGCAGCCGGCGGCAGCTGTAGACCATTTCCGTTTTTTTGGCCTGCCCCGGAAGCTGAACGTGGATACCGTAGCCTTGGAGCGCGAGTTCTACCGCCTGAGCCGCCGCCTGCATCCCGACGTCTATGCCCAGGCCTCGGCTGAGGAGCAGCGCTGGAGCCTGGAGAAGAGCTCGCAGCTCAACGACGCCTACCGAACGCTGAAGGACCCGATTGCGCGCACCATGTACCTGCTCCAGCTCGAAGGCGTACAGCTCGAGGAGCAGTCCAAAGCAGCTACGGACCGCGCCCGCCAGACCGGCGAGGAAAAGAAACAGGTGGTCCCGCCCGACCTGCTCGAGGAAGTCTTCGAGCTCAACATGCAGCTCGAAGAGCTACGCGCCGGCAAGAAGCTCGGCGAAGAGGATCCGGCGCTGGTGAAGGAACTTCAAGCTCACAAGTCGCACTTCGACGAAAAATTGAGTGCGTTGGGTGCGGAGCTCGAATCGTATTGGGATGAGTGGGATGCATTGCCGGAAGGTGCGGCGGAGGCCGCCCGCGTCCCCGTGCGCGACAAGATGGTGGACTTGCTCAACCGGCGGTCGTATATCCGCAATCTGGTAAGAGATGTGAATGAAGCATTGGAGAATTGAAGAATTGTCGGATTTTCGAATTGCTGAATTAAACCCACGACTGTCAGCACCTCCACGACAAATTCGACAATTCGTAAATGTGGCAATTCGACAATTGCAAGAACTGGAATGACAAACGATACTACAGATCGTGTCGTCGGCATCGACCTCGGCACCACGAACTCCCTGGTGGCGTTCATGGTGGATGGCGCGCCTGTGGTCATCCCCGGCGAGGACGGAGCGAACCTGCTGCCTTCCCTGGTGGCGCTCGACGCGCAGGGCGAGGTAGTGGTCGGCAACCCGGCGCGCAGGCACCTGATCGAGACCCCGGAGCGCGCCGTGTATTCCGTCAAGCGCTTGATGGGACGCGGCATCGAGGATGTGCAGGAGGAGCTGAGGTTCTTCCCTTTCCGCTTCGCCGAGGGAGTGCAGCCGGGAGAAGTGCTGCGCATCCGTTTGGGCGAGCGTGAATTCACGCCGCCTGAGATTTCAGCCTTCATCCTGCGCCAGCTCAAGCGCAACGCCGAGCGCTACTTTGCTGCGCCGGTCACCAAGGCTGTGATCACCGTGCCCGCGTACTTCAACGACGCGCAGCGCCAGGCCACGAAGGACGCCGGGCGCATTGCCGGGCTCGACGTGTTGCGGCTGGTGAACGAACCCACGGCCGCTTCGCTCGCATACGGCCTGGACAAGCGCAAGGAAGGCGTCGTTGCCGTCTACGACCTGGGCGGCGGCACGTTCGATATCTCCATCCTCAAGCTGCACGAAGGCATTTTCGAAGTCATCGCAACCAGCGGCGATACGCATCTGGGCGGCGACGACATCGACAACCTGCTGATCGGCATCGCGCTGGACGACATCCGCGGCGACATGAATCTCGACCTGCGCCGCAACGGCGAAGCCGTGCAGGCCATCCGCAAGGCAGTCATTGACGCCAAGATCGCACTGTCGGCCGACGACGCCGCCTCCATCGACGTGGAGCTTCCCGGCGGACGCCGGTACCAGCGCCAGATCACACGCAGGCAGTTCGAGCAGCTCATCGAGCCCGTCATCGCCCGCACGGCCGGCCCGTGCCGGCAGGCGCTGAAGGACGCGAAGCTTACCCCGGAGCAGATTGACGAAGTCGTCCTGGTGGGCGGCTCGACGCGCATTCCGCGCGTGCGCGCGCTGGTGCGCGAGCTGTTCCGGCGTGAGCCGCACAGTGAGCTGAACCCGGATGAAGTCGTCGCGCTGGGCGCAGCCGTGCAGGCGCACATTCTGGCCGGCGGGTCCGACGTCACTCGGGACATGTTGCTGCTCGACGTCACACCGCTCTCGCTGGGAATCGAAGTGGCGGGCGGCGCGACCGACAAGATTATCCTGCGCAACTCCACGATTCCCGCGTCGGCCACGCAGCACTACACCACGCAGGTGGATGGACAGACCAACGTCGCCATCCACGTATTGCAGGGCGAGCGCGAACTGGCCAGGGATTGCCGTTCGCTGGCGCGCTTCGATCTGAAGGGCATTCCGCCCATGCCGGCCGGGCTGCCGCGCATTGAGGTGAAGTTCCTGATTGACGCCAACGGCATCCTGCACGTCTCGGCGCGCGAACAGCGCAGCGGCAAGGAAGCCGCGATCGAGGTCAAGCCGACCTACGGCCTGAGTGATGAGCAGGTGGAAAGCATGATCCTGGAGTCCTTCGACTACGCCGAAGAGGACTTCCGCCAGCGGCAGATCATCGAGGCGCGCCTGGAGGCCGACAACCTCATGCTGCACCTCGACAAGGCGCGCACGAACCCCGCCTGGCAGCAGCTCAGCGAAGACGAACGCGCCGAGATCAGCCGGCTGGAAGACGAATTGAAGAAGACCAAGCTCGGCGAGGACTATCGCGCCATCCGCGAGGCCATCGAGCGGCTGAATCAGGCCACGTTGCGGCTGGCGGAGATGATGATGGATTCGGCCCTCGCCGAGGCCCTGAAGGGCAAGAGCATGGAGACCGCGGACGTGGGCGAAGGACCGAAAGCGCCGCATCCCTTCGCGCCCGCCGAGATTCGCGAGGAATAGAGGAGTCTTCAACATGGGTGGCAGGAACCCGTACATCGCCGAGCAGGTGCAATACACGCCCGCGACCAAGAAGTTCAAGGTCACGTTCGTGAAAGAGGGCAAGACGGTCGAGGTGGACCCGGAAGAGGTTCCTTACGGAGACCACGGGCTGCCGGGCTCGATTCTGGATATCGCCCTGGGCGCCGGCGTTCCGCTGGATCACGCCTGCGGCGGAGTGTGCGCCTGCTCGACGTGCCACGTCATCGTCCACGAGGGCCTGGAGAGCTGCAACGAAGCTTCGGACGCCGAACTCGACGAGCTGGACATGGCGCCGGGCATCACCACCAAGTCGCGCCTAGGCTGCCAGACCGTTCCGGATGGATCCAAGGACCTGGTGGTCGAGATTCCCGAGTGGAACAAGAACTACGCGCGGGAAGAACATTAAAAAGCAGTGGTCGGTGGTCGGTGGTCAGTGGCAGAGCTGGGTCATGTGGACTTAACTGGAGGAGATCACAATGCCTGACCTCAACTGGGACAGCGCCGAAGATATCGGCATTCTGCTGTCGGAAAGATTCCCCGACCTCGACCCGCTCACTGTGCGCTTCACCGACCTGCACCGCTATGTGACCGAACTGCCCGGCTTCACGGGTGATCCCAAGGGATCGAACGAATCCAAGCTCGAAGCCATCCAGATGGCCTGGTACGAGGAGTACAAGGAGAACCACGGGTAATTCCGATCTGCGATCGGCGAACTGCGAGCTCACGACTTCTGGTGTCACTTCGGAGATCAATCAACGTTCGCAGATAACTACACGGCCACTGGCTGCGCGGCCTCCACGCTGGCTTCGCGCAAAAAGCGCGCCGCCTCTTCGGGCGGCGTGGGATTGATGTAGAAGCCGGTCCCCCACTCGAATCCTGCAACCTTCGTGAGCTTGGGCATGACTTCGATGTGCCAGTGGTAGTAGTCGTTGGGCGGGTCCTGCACGGGCGAGGAGTGGAGCACAAAGTTGTAGGCCGGCAGGTCGAGCACGCGATCCATCTTGGCCAGCAGAGTCTTCATCGAGCGCGCCAGGTTCTCATAGATGTGCGTGGCCGAGTTCTCATACGACGACTCGTGCCGCTTGGGCAGGATCCAGGTCTCGAAGGGGAAGCGTGGGGCATACGGCGCAAGGGTGAGGAAGTCGTCGTTCTCGCCCACCACGCGCACCATCGCCTCCATTTCCTGCCGGATGACGTCGCAGTAGATGCAGCGCTCCTTGTAGAGGAAGTATTGCTTCGAGCCTTCCAGCTCCTCGACCACCTGCTTGGGCAAAATGGGCAGCGCGATGAGCTGGCAGTGCGGATGCTCCAGCGACGCACCGGCGGCTTCGCCGTGGTTCTTGAAGATGAGGATGTACTTGAAGCGTTTGTCCTTCTTCAGGTCCACGATGCGGTCGCGGAACGCCCACAGCACGTCCTCCACCCGCTTGAGAGGCAGCGTGGCCAGGGTCAGGTTGTGGTCGGGCGTCTCGATGATGACCTCATGGGCCCCGACGCCGTTCATCTTGTCGAACATGCCTTCGGCCTGGCGGTTCAGGCTGCCCTCGATCATCAGCGCCGGGAACTTGTTGGGCACCACGCGCAGGTTCCATCCGGGCGCATCGCGCTGAGGCGGCGGGCCTCCGTTCGAGTGCGGCCGATAGGCGATGATCTCGGGCGGGGTCTTCGATTCGTTGCCCGCGCAAAAGGGACAGAAGCCCCCCTTCATGCGAATCGGCTCTCGGGAAAAATCGGTGGGACGTTTGGCGCGGTCGGTCGCGATGATGACCCAGCGCCCGGTGATCGGGTCCTTCCGGAGTTCAGGCAATCGAAGTCACCTTAGGCTCAAGAGGTTCAAAATCCGGGTCCGGCTATTCTACGCCATCGGAAAGGCATTCTTGAACAGCGTAATATCCACAGGCCGGCCCTCTTCCAGATAGATGCTCGCGATGTCGAAACGGCAGCCCGGCTGCCCTTCCACCCGTCGCAGGTACTCGTGCGCCATGGCGATCAGCTCCTGCTGCTTCTCGACGTCGACGGCGGCCTCGGCCGGCGCCACCGCGCGCGTGCTCCTCGTCTTCACTTCGATGAAGCAGAGCACGTCGCCGTCCCAGCCGATCAGGTCGATCTCGCCCTTGCGACGGGGCGAACGGAAGTTCTGCGCCACCATCACGTATCCGTGCTGCCGCAGGTAGAAGTAGGCTTCTTCCTCGCCCCGGCGTCCGGTGGCCATGTGCGCGGCTTCGCCCGAGGGCGGCCGCAAGACCAGCCGCGCCACACCATCCAAGGTGCGCACGGCCAGGCGCGTCAGCCGTCCGGACATCTCACCCTCCTGTCACGCGGTCACCCCACGCGGATGACGCCGGTACTCGCTGCTCAGCTACTTTCCCGCTTCCTTTTCCACGACCACGATCGACTCTTCCAGGGCGTCCAACGCCGCGTCGGCCTGCTCGCGGGTGACGACCAGCGGCGGCGCGATGCGCAGCGCCGTCTCGCCTGCGCCCAGGAAGAGCACGCCGCGTTCGAAGGCCAACTCGACGATGCGGTCGCGCTGCTTGCCCGCCGGGACCTTGCTCTTCTGGTTCGCCACGATCTCGACGCCGATCATCAAGCCGCGCCCGCGCACGTCGCCGACCATGGGGTGCTTCCGGGGCCAGTCCGAGATGCGATCGAGGATGTGCCCGCCCACGTCGGCCGCGTTCTTCATCGCCTCACGCTCGATGATGTCGAGCGTTGCCAGAGCAGCCGCGATGCACACCGGATTGCCGCCGAACGTGGAGGCGTGTGAGCCGGGCACCCAGTCCATCATCTCCGCGCGCGTCAGGGTGACGCCCAGCGGCATGCCGCTGGCGATCCCCTTGGCGCTGCACACGATGTCCGGCTCGACGCCGGCGTGCTGGATGGCCCACCACTTGCCGGTGCGGCCGCAGCCGGACTGCACTTCATCCGCCACCAGCAGGATGCCGTGCTCATCGCAGATGCGCCGCAACTCCTGGAGGAACTCCGTCGGCGCCACCACGTATCCGCCCTCGCCCTGGATGGGCTCGACGAAGATGGCCGCCACTTCCTCCGGCGGCAGAATGGTCTTGAACAGTTTCTGCTCGATGAAGCGGGCGCAATCGCGCGCGTACTCCGCCGCGTCGCTACCGGCCGGACGCCGGTAGAGGTTGGGATACGGGACGTGGGTCACGCCCGGCATCAGGGGCGCGAACCGGCGCCGCTGCTGCGGCTTCGACGAGGTCAGCGCCAAGGAGCCCATGGTCCGCCCATGGAAGGCCCCGAAGAACGCGATGATGTGCTGCCGCCGGGTGTGGTACCGCGCCAGTTTGATGGCCGCCTCCACGGCTTCCGTCCCCGAGTTCCCGTAATAGACGCGGTGCGGGCCGCGCATGGGCGCGATCGCGGAAAGCCGCTCCGCCAGCATGACCATGTTCTCGTAGTAGAAGTCGGTTCCCGACATGTGGATCAGCTCGGCCGCCTGCTTCTGAATGGCCGCGACCACTTCCGGATGGCAGTGACCCGTGGAAACCACCGCGATGCCCGAGGAGAAATCCAGGAACTCGTTGCCGTCCACATCTTCGATCACCGTGCCCCGCCCGCGCTTCGCCACCAGCGGGTAGGAACGGGTGTAGGACGGAGAGAGAAATCGTGCGTCGCCCTCGAGAATGCGCTTGGCATTGGGGCCGGGGAGGGCGGTCTTGACTCGGGGTCCGGCCGGCGTCAGGGTCTTCGTGGTCATAGTCAGTTTCCTCGCTAAGGGCTGGGCGCGCCAAAGCGCGCGTGAAGAGGCGCATCCGCCGCGGCGGACGCATCCGTTCAGCAAACGAGGAAGGACTAGTCGCAGCTAAAGAGGTTGGGACGTAGCTGCGCCGGGCGGTGCAACAGGTTGGCCATCAGGTTCCGCGCCATACCGCGACTCCATCAACCATTATAACGGTTGCCTCGGGCAGGCGTAACCCCTCACCTGCGGGGTCACGGTAACCCATGTCCCGATGCCCACGGTTACCTGCCCCTCTGTAGTCTAGCGGTCCGGCCGGGGCCGTCCTATGCTGGGCGCAATCCCAGGGGACTGGAGGCACCATGAAGTGCAGGTGGCTGCTGCCGGCCGCCCTGGTGATCCCGGGCGTCCTAACGGGACAGGAAGTTCAACCCGCGGCGGATTGTTCCCTGACGCGGCCGCTCGTGGTCGAGGCCCGGTTTGCCGCGATTCCGGCTCCCTCGGCGCGCTTCACTGCTCCTCGGCTGGCAATGATCAGCCGCCAGCACACGCCGACCTTCAGTTATTCCACTGCGTGGACACCTCCGGCGTTCGCGCGAACCGCTCCGCCGACTTCTGCCCGCCCGCGCAGTAACTCGCTGCCCCAGTTCCTGGCGCGCAATCCGGTGCTGGCCCGGCCGTTGGTCCGCAAGCTGGTGAACCAGCTCGCCGGGCGCGAACTCTTCGACGCCTCCAACCCGGGCCGCAGGCGGCTCAGCTTCTCGCCGCACGTGGACCCGGGCAGCGAAGAGTACGGCCTGCGTGTCAAGCTCTCACTTGTGCGCCCGGACTAGCCGCCTGAGGACGACGCCGCCAGCATGAACGTCAGCCCCATCACGACCAGGTACAAACCGATCACACCGAACCAGACCGTCAGGATCAGCTTCTTCCTCTCGTGCTCGAACTTGGCGATGGCGTAATACAGAATGTAGAGCGGGATGCACAGGCACAGCAGCCCTTGCACCACTCCGCCCTTCTGGAACGCGTGAATTAGCACAAGGATCGCGCACGCCAGCGAGACCAGACTGCACAGCAGACCAACGATGCCCAGCAGCGCACCCATTCCATCCTCCCCGACAGCTAGATTGCAGAAGAGCCTGTGAGCCAGACCACCACCATACGAATGAGCCCGAAGGCCAAAAAGGCATACACCAGACCCTCATAAAGGGGCCGCAGGCGCGCTTCATGCTCCTCGAACGTGCGCCGCAAACGCTGCCGCATCCTGACCGGCAACAATCCGTGCACGGAGATGAGGGCCAGCGCCGGAAATACCGCGAAAACGAAGGGGTGGTAGAGGAAGGCTGCGGCCCCGTCTCCGTGCAGCAACGAGGAAAGCGCCCGCGTCATGCCGCATCCCGGGCACGGCAGGCCGGAAAGGATGCGGAACAGGCACAAGGGAATGCCCAAGCCATTCGGCGGAAGCACGGCTGCCACGGCCAGCATCGCCGGAGCCACGACCAACCCCAAGGGGCTGAACATCAGGCGATAGACATCGGCGGCAGACGGCAGGAAGGACGTGCGCCCGTCGGATGGGCTGCCCTCGACCTGCAGCAACGGACTCTCGGCCGCGGACATGGACCTGGCGTCCCTCTCCGCACATCCTGGGCGCTAACAGCCGGCAGCAGCCTACTACAGCGTTGCCACGAGTCAAGCACGAAAAATTGAGGCGCTTTGCGGGCGTGAGCGAGCCCGCTCCCGCGGGCGAGTGGGAGCCCACAGCCGAAATCCAGAGCGCGCGAGAGACCTCGCTACTGGCGCTCCTGCAGGTCCACTAACTGATGCAGCACTGCCAGCAGGACGCAGGGAATGTCCATGCCCGCCAGCAGCGTCATGCCGGCTTCGGCGGGAACTTCGGCGGTGAGCAGGAACGCGGCCGCGAACAGCGCCGTCCCGGCAAGCAGCACAAAAGACTCGCGCCGGCGGCTCAGCGTGGGCTGGCGGGATGCAGCATGGGCGGTGGGCCGCGCGCCTGGTTCTGCCTGACTCATTGGTTCCGCCTCCGGCGTCACAGCGGGCTGCCGCGTATCGGCGGCTGCGTTCGCCGGTCCCACGCGAGGTCTTGCGTCGGCGGCCACACCGTGCGCCGCTGCGCAACGCGTCAGCAGGCTGTCGAACAACGCCTCCTTCAGCTTGCGGCGCTCCGGCTCCGCCAGCCCGACGAACTGTATGCCGGCCTGGCTGGCACTCGCCCAGCACACCTCGCCGGCCGCGTCGACGAACGTGCGCGTTCCCGGCAACTGGAAGTTCACGTGGATAGGAGCCTGGACGCAAACCGGCGCCGCCGCCTGCACCGCCATCCCGTTCTCATTCAGGTTGAGGATGATGCCGCCGTTCGAGCGGTTCAAATTGACGTAGGCCAGCGTGTCCCACAGAACGTGGCGCGGCAATCGGCGCTGCACGGACATCTCGGCTTCATGTTGACGCAGGTCGTCGCCCTACCCAAGTGGCAGATGAGGTTCCGGGAACCTAGAGAGACTTCGCCGCGGATTAGCGCGGATGGACGCGGATTGGAACAAGAAACACCCCACCGGGAAGACTGAACACGTCAAGCGTCGAGTAGGAGGAGCCCTTCGAGGTCGCGCTTCGGGGGGTGTTGTAGAATAGAAAAGTCAAACCCCACACCGCATTCCCTGCGGTGTTCTCCGCGTCGGGACGTGGCGCAGCCTGGTAGCGCACTCGCTTGGGGTGCGAGGGGTCGGCAGTTCAAATCTGCCCGTCCCGACCAGTTTTTGGGGTTCGCGGCTCTCAGATCCGCGTTCATCCGCGGCGAAACATCACATCCCCGTACTGATGGCTTCGAGCTGCTCGTCGTCGATGCCCAGCTTGCGGCGGCCTTCGGGGCTGATGCGATGCGGTGTCCAGGGCGGGTCCCACACTACGTTGACCTTGGCGTTGGTGACGCCGGGGGTGGAAAGCAGCGTCTGGCGGACATCGCGGCTGATCTCGGTGTGCGACGGGCAGCCCTGCGCCGTCAGCGTCATCTGCACCTCGACCTCGCCCGCATCGCTCACCTCCACGCTGTAAATCAAGCCCAGGTCCACGATATTCAGCGGGATCTCCGGGTCGTAGCACAACCGGAGCCGGTCCAGGATGTCGTCTTGAGTCGGCATATCCTGTGATTCTACTGGAAATGCGGGCCTAATGTTCTTGTCCCGAACGTAGCGAGGGACCCCTATATCCGGCAACTCAGTGAGGGGATCGGGGATCCCTCGTCCGCCGCGCGGATTCGAGATGAAAACGAGAATCTCTGTGTCTCGGGGGCTAGCCTTCGATGACTGCGAACTGCAGCTTGCGCTGGAAGCGGTCCACGCGGTCCAGCAGCACGCGCACGCGGTCGCCCAGCGAGTATTTCTTCCGGGTGCGTTCGCCGATGATCTGGCGCGTGTTTTCGCGGAAGGTATAGCGGTCGCCGGTGAGAGTAGCGATGGGCACCAGGCCTTCGACGAACAGGTCCATCAACTCGACGAAGAGACCCCAGCGCGTGACGCTGACGACCAGCGCCTCGAACTCCTCCCCGATGCGCTCCTGCATGAACTTGATCTTCTTCCACTCCATCAGCTCGCGCTCGGCGTCGTCGGCGCGGCGCTCGGATTGGCTGGATTCCTCCGCAATCTCCCGCAGCACCTCTTCGGAGATCGGCGGACGCTCGTGGCGCGTCCTGCCGTCCCGTTGGAGCACTTCCTTCAGGATGCGGTGGACGATCAAGTCCGGATAGCGCCGGATGGGCGAGGTGAAGTGCGTGTAGGTCGTCGAGGCCAGCGCGAAGTGTCCGAGGTTCTCTTCGGAGTAGCGCGCCTGCTTCAGCGAGCGCAGCATAAGGTACGACAGGATGCGCTCCTCGGGCTTGCCGGCGATGCGCTCCGTCAGCTTCTGGTACATCCGCGGCGTCACGTGTACCTCGCGTGGAAGTTCGATGGCGCGCGGTCTCTGCCCGGTGCCATGCCGCGCCCGCCGTTCCCCGCGCATCTCCACGCGCTGAATGGGCAGGGGGCCGACACCGAGCGAATGCCCAAAGGTGGCGGCGATAGTCTCGAACTCGTAGACTTTTTTCGCGTCCGGCTTCTCGTGGATGCGGTAGAGCGAGGGCACGCCGTGCGTTTCCAGGTATCCGGCCACGCATTCGTTCGCGGCCAGCATGAATTCCTCGATGATGCGATGGGCGATGTTGCGCTCCGACTTCAGGATGGCGCGCATCAGCCCGAACTCGTCGAACTCGATCACCGGCTCGGGCAGGTCGAAGTCGATGGCGCCGCGGCGCACCCGCTTGCGGTTCAGGATCATCGCCAGCTCGCGCATGGTCTCGAAGGTCTCCACCAGCGGAGCGTACCGGCGGCGCAGGCCCACGTCGCCCTCCAGCAGCAGGTTGACATCCGTGTAGGTCATGCGCTCGGTGGAGCGGATGACGCCTTCATGCAAGTCGTAGCCGGCGACGTCGCCGGCGCGGTCGATCTCCATCACGCAGCTCAGCACCAGGCGCTCCACGCGCGGGCGCAGGCTGCATAGGTCGGTGGAAAGCTCCACCGGCAACATGGGCACGGCGCGATCGGGGAAATACACGGACGTGCCGCGCAGGCGCGCCTCCGCGTCCAGCTCCGACCCGGCACGCACGTAGTGCGCTACGTCGGCGATGTGCACCTGCAGCTCGAAGCGGCCGTTGGCCAGCCGCCGGACGAACACCGCGTCATCGAAGTCGCGCGCCGTCTCTCCGTCGATGGTCACGATGGGCAGGTCGCGGTAGTCGCGGCGCCGGCGCAGCTCGCTTGCCGGGTGCACGTCCTCGAACGACTGCGCTTCCTCCATCACCCCGGCCGGGAAACGATGCGGCAGGTGGTACTTGCGGATGATGATCTCTACGTCCACGCCGAAGTCGTCTTCATAGCCCAGCACCTCGACCACCCGCCCGCGCGCGTGTTGCGTCGCCGCGGGCCAGTCCGTGATCTCCACGTCCACCACCACGCCCTCAAGGTCTTCGAACTCCGTGCGCTGACGCGCTTCCGTCCCGAGCACACGGTGCGGCGTTGCCGACCTTGGCTTTTTTTGACCTTTCTCGGCGGTCTCGGCGCCCTCGGCGGTGAACTGCTTTTTCGGACGTTCCAGGCCGGCTGGAATCACGATCTCCTGCGTGATCTTTTCGTCGATAGGCGTCACGTAGTTGTAGCGCGAGCCGTAATGGAACGTTCCCACTACGGTGGGATGTGCGCGCCCCACCACGCCCAGGATCCGTCCTTCGGCGCGTCCCGGCGTTCTGCGTTCGGCAAGCTTCACGCGCACGCGGTCTCCGTGCATGGCCGAACCAATGGCAAACGGGGGAATGTAGATGTCGCCCTCGATGGACTCGCGCAGCTTCTCCTCTTCCGGGATGACAAAGCCGTAGCCGTCGCGGTGCATGGTGAGCCGTCCCAGAACAACGTTCTTCGCCGCGGCCGGCAGCGCGTAGCGTTCGCTCCCGACCTGGGTGAGCTCGCCGCGCCGGACCAGCTTGTCCAGCAACGCGCGGAACTCGCGCCGTTCTTCTCCGCGGACGCCCAGTTCGCGCAGCAGTTGCTTGAGAGTAGCGGTGCGCTTGGGTTGCCGCTCGATGTGGCGCAGCAGTGCGGCGTCGGAAATCATGGCCGTCGCCGCAGCCAGCCGAGGATCTGCGAGCGCGTCAGCCACAGTCCGGCGGCCACCGCGCCCGCCCAGGTCACAGAGATCAGCGCCAGCGCCGTGAGGTCTGCGCGATGGCTGCCATCGATGGCCACCATGCGGGAGACGCCCGAGGCCGCCGCCCATGCCACCAGCGCGGTGACCGCGGCCTTCACCAGTTCGCCCCAGGGCAGTCCCGCCAGCGGCACGCGTCCCTGTCGACTGAGCCATACGGCCAGCACGACGGTGTGCGCCAGTATCCCGATATCGGACGCCATCGCCAACCCGATAACATCCCGGGCATCGAACAGCCACGCATAGACCGGCAGCGAGAGCATAGTGACTACGGTGCCCGCCACCATGGGCGTCATGGTGTCGCCAGCGGCATAGAACGCGCGCGCGTACAGTCCCTGCGCCGCCCACAGCGCCAGCGACAGTGAGAACCAGAAAAAGTAGGCGGCGGTCTCCGTGGAGTCGGAGAAATGGAACCGCCCGCGCCGGTACACCAGGTCCACGGCCGGCAGCGCCGCCACTGCCATCCAGGCCGTGGCCAGCAGAGCTACCGCGGTCACCCGTCCCACAGCTTTATTCACCGCGGCGGCGAAATCGCCGAACCGTTTCTCGCCGTAAAGGCCGGCAAAGAACGGCAACGTGGCCTGCGCCGTGGCCTGGCCCAGCACCGCGATGGGCACTGCGAACAGCCGCTTGGCGTAGTTCAGCCGGGTGATGTCGCCCACGCTTCCGGAGGCGAAGAAGCGCAGGATCCATTCGTCCGCCGCGACCAATGTCACTCCCAACATCAGCGGGATGGACTTGCGCAGCCACTCCAGGAACACGGGATCGCGCACGGCGAACAACACGCGGTAGCGAACGCCGGCGCGCGCCGCTCCCAGCGCGTTCACCAGGAACGGCCCGGCGATGCACCCGGCCAGCGCACCCACGGCGAGCGAAGCCACACCCAGCCGCGAGCCCAGCAGCACTCCGCCCGCAATAATTCCTACGTTGTAGAGCAGCGGGCCCAGCGCCGGAAACAGGAAGTAGCGGCGCGACATCAGCACCGCCGAGACGATCGCCCCCGCGTAGAAAAAAATCTGCGCCGGCAGCAGGATGCGAGTAAGCGAGACGCACAGGTCCAGTTGCTCCTCGGTGAACTTGGGGAAGATGGCGCGTTCGATGGGCCGCGCGAACACCGCGCCCAGCACCACACCCACCGTCAGCACCGCGGTCATCACCGTGAGAATGATGGAGAACGCCTTCTGCGCCTCGTCCTCCCGGCCTTCCGCGGAATGGCGGCTGTAGATGGTGATGAACGTGATGGAGGCCGCGCCTCCCGCAGCCAGATAGTTCAGCCAATCCGGCAGCGTGAAAGCGGCGACGTAGGCGTCGGTCTCCGGCCCGGCGCCGAAGGCGTAGGCGATGTAGGCCTCGCGCAGGTAGCCGATCACGCGCGACACCATAACTGCGCTCGCCAGCAGAAGCGTGGCGGAAAAAGCGGTGTGGGCGTGCAGGGGATCGGTCAGGCGCGCAGCCCAGTTGCCGGGCCGTGGCGGGGGCGGCGGTGCGTCGGCGGTCGAGGCCCCTTTCATCTGTGCGCGATTCTACCGTTTCCGTGCCGCCTGCGACGCAGGTGGAACAAGGATTAGCCACGGGCAGCGCCCTTCCGGTAACCTGTTGCGCCCATGAGACTGACCTGCCTCGCTGCACTGCTCACGCTCGCACCGCTTGCTGCCGCGCAACATCTTGTGAAACCAGAGGTCTTCAACGCGATCGCTGGCGAGTACTCCGGCGAAGGCGCACAGGAAAACACGCGCAACATCATCCAGTACCACCGCATCCAGGGCTCGCCCATGATGGCCGAAGTGGCGGAGAACGTGGTGCTCACCCGTCTGAAGTCCTACGGCATCGAGGCGCGGCTGGAGCAATTCCCCTCCGACGGCAGGACCAAGTACGCCACCATGACCTCGCCCATGGCCTGGGACATGCGCGGCGGCGAACTCTGGGTGACCGCCGCCGCCAAGTCCGGCTTCCAGGCTTACCGCCTCTGCCGTTACGGCGACGTGCCCATGTGCGTTTCCACCTACTCCAAGGGTGGCGAATGGGAAGGCGAACTTGTGGACGTCGGCAAAGGTACGGAAGCCAAGCACTACCAAGGCACGGATGTGCGCGGCAAAGTCGCCCTGGCGTACGGCTACGCCGCGGACGTCGTCCGACAGGCGGTGCTGAAACACGGCGCGGCAGGCGTGGTGATCTACCCCGATCCGCTGGATCGCCCCGACCATCCGGACATGGTCCGCTACAACGGCATCTGGCCGCGCGCCGAGGAACTGGAGAAGACGCGGGGCGGCTTCCAGGTCTCAGCCAACCAGTATCACGAACTGAAGAAGCTGATGGCCGCAGGGCCGGTGCGCGTCCGCGGGCAAATTGACGCCACGCTTGGGGCTGGAAACCTGACCCTCGTGCACGCCTGGATCCGCGGTGCCGAGGAACCGGAACGCGAAATCATGATCACGGCACATCTCGACCATCCCAAGTGGAGCGCCAACGACAACGCCTCTGGCTCCGGCGCGATCCTGGAAATGGCCCGCACGTTGCACGCACTCATCGCTGCCGGCAAGCTGCCGCGGCCCAAGCTGACGCTTCATTTCATGTGGATCCCCGAACATTTCGGCACGCATGCTTATCTGGATAACCACCCGGAAGCACGCAAGTGCCGCACGTGGCAGTCCGTGCGTCCGCCCGACACCAAGGGTCCGCCCGAACCCTGCATCCTCGCCAACCTCAACCTGGACATGGTGGGCGAGGACACCGTCAAGACCAACTCGCGCCTTTCCATTACCCGCAGCCCGGATTCCGTGCCTTCATTCCTCGATGCTCTGCTCGCGGATGTGCTCCAGCAGACGCGCGAAGCCAACCTTCGTGCTCCCACCGGAACACGCCACCAATGGCCTGCGAGCCAGGATCCGATCAGCCTGGGCAGCGATCATGAGAACTTTCTCAGCCTCGGCATTCCCTCGGCCATGTTCGTGCATGAGGGCGACTGGACACACCATACCAGCGAAGACATGATCGACAAGACCGACGCCGGCGAGTTCCTGCGCACCGGTGTGCTGGCCGGCACTGCGGCCTACTGGCTGGCCTCCGCGAGCGACGCCGCCTGGGACCGCCTGCTGATGATGATGAAGGCCGACCAGCTCCGCGAGCGCCTGCGCTGCATTGCGATTGATCTCGCGCGCGCCGATTCGCCGGCCGTCGAGCGCCGCCTGCGGCTGAATCAGGCTGTGGCCGACGGTCTCGCGGCAGAACTCAGCGCCGGAACCGCGGCTCTTGGCAAGGAGCGCGTGGCGCCCTCGCCAGAGCCATTGACGTCAGCTTCGATGTCCGGCCTTCGCAAGCTCGTTCGCCTTCCTCTGGCCGGCGACGTCTTCGACGACCTCGCTCCCGACGACCGTGCATGGTGGGACCAGCAAGAAGCCCGCTTCGCGGCGGAGCGCGCCAACGCCGCCGGCGCGCCCGACTTCGACATGCTGTTGTGGGAGACGCTCAACTTCATGGACGGGCGGCGCTCCGCCGCTGAGATTGCCGACCTCCTCTCCGCCGAGTTCCTTGTAGATGTGGACTAGGCCTGGGTGGAGCGTCTGGTTCGCATCCTTAGGACCAAGAATCTCGCCGGAGCTCCGTCAAACTACTATTGAGACTCGTTCGCAGACACGACCGGGCTACTAAGGGCAATTTTGCTTGCAGCTATGAGCCGCCGACCTTCCTCGAGCGGCGCAACTGGGTGTGAGCGCCGCGGTCTGCACATCCGCCTGTGACCCCGCTCACAGACCCGCGTATCGCTCCGACCTAAGCTGAAATCCCGAGATTCGCTCAGGAGGAGTTGCGCATGAAAACTACGCTCACTGTCATCAAGGCTGATGTCGGCTCGATCGGCGGCCACATTGCGCCCTCCAAGCACCTGCTGGAGCGCGTCGCGCAGGTGGTCGAGTCCGCCGGCCGGGCGCTCATCCAGGACCATTACATCGGCTTCACCGGCGACGACATTGCCATCCTCATGACTCACGACCACGGCGTCGGCGACTCACGCGTCCACAAGCTGGCCTGGGACGCCTTCGTCGAAGGCACCGAGATCGCCAAGGAAGAAGGGCTCTATGGCGCCGGACAGGATCTGCTCAAGGATTCCTTTTCCGGCAACGTGAAAGGACTCGGCCCGGCCTGCGCCGAGATGGAGATCGACGAGCGTCCCAACGAGCCCTTCCTGTTCTTCGCCGCCGACAAGACCGATCCCGGCGCGTTCAACCTGCCGCTCTTCCTGACTTTCGCCGACGTGATGACCACGCCCGGCCTCATCCTTTCTCCCAAGCTCAGCCAGGGCTTCCGCTGGGTGGTGATGGACGTCGGCTACACCGAAGGCGACCGCATCATCGAGCTGGTGACGCCGGAGGAGATCTACGACCTGGCCGCGCTGCTGCGGGACAACGAGCGCTTCGTGGTGGAATCGGTGTGGTCGCGGGCCACTGGCGAGCAGGCGGCCGTGGTCGCCACCTCGCGCCTGCACAACATCGCCGGACGCTACACCGGCAAGGACGACCCCGTCATGCTGGTGCGCAGCCAGATGAACTTCCCCGCCACCGGTGAGATCCTGGCGCCGTTCTCCATCGGGCACTATGTCGCCGGCGGCATGCGCGGTTCGCACAACATGCCGCTGATGCCGGTCCCGCTGCGCACGCCGACCTCCTATTTTGACGGGCCGCCGCTGGTCTCCTGTGCTGCGTTCTGCGTGCACAACACGCGGCTCACGGAACCGGCCGATTGCTTCGCGCATCCGTTCTGGGACGAGGTGCGCAACCAGGTGAGCCGCAAGGCCATCGACATGCGCCGCCAGGGCTTCAGCGGCGCCGCCATGCTGCCCATGGCGGAGCTGGAGTATACCGGCGTGATGGACAAGCTCGCCCGGCTGGAGAAGCGCTTCACGGTGCGCGAGGAAAAAGCCGCAGCCTGAACGACCTCCAGACTGCGACCGGAGTGCTTTGCCGGGCATAGGGAGGCGCGCCTTCCCTCTGGCGATGCGCGCCTCCGGGGTTTTTGACACTCGCGAAGCGCGCCGCCGATAATCGCAAGTCAATGTCGCGCGTCCATCCTTCCGCCCGCCGCTCCGCGCTGCTGCGCCGCTCATTCCTGCGTCCTTACCCGGAAGCGGTGCGCGGCCGCGGCGCCTGGCTGTGGGACGCGGACGGCCGCCGCTATCTCGACCTGGCAGGCAGCGCCGCCGTCAACTTCATCGGCCACGGCGTAGGCGAGGTGGCGGAAGCCATGGCCCGCCAGGCACGCGCGCTCGAGTTCGTCCACTCCAGCCAGTTTGTCACCCGCGTGGCGGAAGACTTCGCCGCGGAAGTCCTTGCCTTCGCCGGCGAGCACTTCCGCGGCGGCAAGGTCTACTTCACCGGCGGCGGCTCCGAGGCGGTCGAAACGGCACTGAAGCTGGCCCGGCAATACCAGGTTGAAACCGGGCACGCAAGGCGCTTTCGCATCTTGAGCCGATGGCAGAGCTACCACGGAGCGACGCTCGGCGCGCTGGCTGTTTCCGGCAACCGGCGCCGCCGTGACATCTACGTGCCCATGGTGCGCCGCCCGCGACAGTTCGAACACGTCGGACTTCCCTATTGTTATCGCTGCGCGTACGAGTGCGGCCGGTGCGCACGCTCTTACGCCGACGAGGTCGAACAGGCGCTCGAAGACTCTCGCAGCACAACCGCGGCGTTCATCTTCGAGCCCGTGAGCGGGGCCACGCTGGGCGCAGCCGTTCCGCCGCGGGGATACCTGGAGCGCGTGGCGCGGATGTGCCGCAGGCGCGGCGTCCTGCTCATCGCCGACGAGGTGATGACGGGCTTTGGCCGCACGGGGCGCAACTTCGCGGTCGAGCACTTCGGCGTCGAGCCGGACATCCTCGTGGCCGGCAAGGGCATCGCCAGCGGCTACGCGCCGCTGGGCGCGGTGATTGCCAGCCGCGATGTGGCAGACGCCATCGCGCGCGGTTCCGGCGCGTTCGTCCACGGGTTCACGTACAACGCTCACCCGGTGGCCATGGCCGCCGGACGTGCCGTGCTGAGCTACATGCGGCGCAAGCGGCTGGTCCCGGCGGCGGATTCCGCCCGCGGAGGCTCAGCCGCCGCCGCGTTTGCGCGCGCACTCGACTTGCTGCGCCAATGCCGCTCGGTCGGCGACGTGCGTGGCATCGGACTTTTGCGCGGCGTCGAGTTCGTGGCCGAGAAGGAGAGCAAGCGGCCTTTTCCTCCGAAACTCGATTTCGCCGGACGTGTGGCCCAGGCGGCGGCGCGGCGCGGAGTGTTGGTTTATCCCATGCAGGGCTGCGTAGACGGCCTGCGCGGCGACCACTTGCTGCTGGCGCCGCCCGCCGTGATCACGCCCCAGGAGATCGCCTGGGCGGTGGAGCGCCTGCACGCCGCCATCGAAGAGGCGGAGGGGAACTAAGGGGCTGCAAGCCTATCGCCGTCGCACTTGTCGAAGCCAGACGTAGCTTCGAGACAGACCGTGCGAACCCAGGATTGGCTGACGCCTGAGAACTGATGGCTGATGGCTGACTTCTTCAGTGGTGATGCCCGGGGGCCTGCGGTTCCAGCGACCAGATTTTGGCTTCCGTTTCTTCGAAGGGATACATGTGCACCATCCAGCCGAAGATCTGGGGCATGAAGTGGCCGCCCTCCTGTTCGCATTCCTCGCGCGTGGTGATGGAACCTTGCAGGCCGAAGCGGGCGTTCTTGCCCAGGGCCTCCCGGCGGCGTTCGCGCGGGGGCAGGCACAGGTTCACGTGCGCGTGCCAGCGCGCCACACTGAGCGGGATGCGCGCGTGCAGTTCGTCCTCCGGCATGTTGGCGGGCGCGGTATACATCACTCCGATCAGCTTGTAGCCATTGCCCTGCTTCTCATAAAGCAGGGAGGTCGGCCGCTCCGGATCGAAGCGCAAGGCGGACTCCATGGCGTAGCGCCAGTTGGTGAAGTGATACATCTTCTGCGGCACGCGGCGGAAGAAGACCCGGTAACCGTCGGCCTCGGCATGGCGATAGTCCTTGTAGCGCTCGAGCGCGCGGCGCGCGGAGTCGACCACGTTCTGTGCGCGCTCGCTGTCGCCGGGCATGGGCTTCCACAGGCGGGTCATTTTCATGTGCGGGCCCATGTCCAGGGTGCGCGTGGACATGGCCTGGGTGGCCGCGTCCTCCCCCGGCTGCGGGGCGCGCTGGTCGTGCTGGTGTTGGTGATCCTGAGCCAGGAGGAAGCCCGCAGCGGTGAGGGCGCCAGCAAAGAGGGTGACGCGGAAGTGGCCGGCGAAGAACGTCATCGTGCCGAGCATAAACCCGGCGCGGGGAAAAAGTCGCGCCAACCGATGAGGGGAATCAATGGACCGCGGGATTCCCCGACTCGGCTCGATCACTGCGTTCCATCGCGCTCGCTGGGAATAACAAGAGCATCCCTGGCAGCCTGCCGGCCCTCTCGGACGCAGTCGGGTACGCCGATGCCGCCGTAGGCATTTCCCGCGAGGAACAGTCCGGGAAGTCCCTTCCGCAAACGGGTAATCTCAGCCAGGCGTTCCAGGTGACCGACTTCGTATTGCGCCATGGCGCGCGGCCAGCGGTAGATTCGGACGAAGCGCGGCTCGGTTTCCAGGCAGAGGAGCTGCCGCAGCTCGTCGCGGACGATGGCGGCGATCTCGGCGTCCGTCAGCTCGCCCGCACGTTCGTCGCTGCGGCCGCCGAGAAACACCCGCAGCAGTCGCCAGCCCTCCGGCGCACGGTGGGGAAATTTGTTGTGAACGAACGTGCAGGCCAGCAGGCGGAGGCCTTCCGTGCGTGGCACCAGGAAGCCGAAGCCTGCGGGCAGAGGAACAGCAGAGTCGTAGCCCAGGGCAACGGTCACCGAGGAGCTGTAGGGAATCTGCTCCAGCAGCCCGGGCAACCGCGTGTGGCTGTCTCGAAGAAGGGCAGCCGCGACATACGCAGGCACGGCCAGGATGACGGCGTCGAAGTCTTCCCCGCTGCTGTCTCCAGCGACGCGCCACCTGCCCGCCTGATGCACGACGCGGCGGACTTCGACGCCCAGCCGCAAAGCAGCCGGATCCAGCCGCACAGCAAGGGCCTCGACCATCTGTTGCATGCCGTTTCGCAGCGTAGTGAAGAGCGGCGGCGCAGGATTCGGCGGAGCGGTTCTCGTGCGCCGCACGCTCATGGCGCGTGCCAGGCTGCCGTGTTTCTCCTCCATGGCAACAAAGCGCGGCAGGACGGCGCGGGCGCTGAGGCTCTCCGCCGTGCCGCCGTAGACGCCGGCCAGCAGCGGGTCGGCGAGACGCTCCACCACCTCGCGGCCGAAGTGCCGCGCGACGAAGTCGGCCGCGGATTCGTCGCCCGCTGGGCCACGCGGCGACAGGAACCACTCCCGCGCCATGCGCAACTTCGTGCGGAACGAAAACAGCGGCGTCGAGAGCACGGGCGCAATCCGCGTCGGCACCATGAACTGCAGACCCTCGGGAATCGGTACCAGGCGGCCACGCACTACGATGCAGGTACGCCGCTGGGCATCGTTCGAGCCCAAAAGCTGGTCGCTGAGGCCGAGTTCGCAGCAGAGCTCGGCGGCCCAGGGTTTCTCGGTGAGGAAGGCGTCAGGGCCGGCTTCGATCAGGCATCCGTTATCGGTACGTTCCGTGCGAATGACGCCGCCCAGGCGCGGCGCACGCTCGTAGAGGGCGTACTCGAGCGCATCACCCTGCCTTCGCCGCTGTTCCAGCTCGAAGGCGGCGCTCAGACCCGCGATGCCGCCGCCGACGATGGCGATGCGCTTCATTGCCCGGTCGGCGCAATCCTGACCAGCGAAGGACGCGGCTCGCCGCTGGCGGGCGGTGCCAGGCGCGAGCGGGCCACATCGGCCAGCGCGGCCATGAACGTCGGCGAGTCATTCAGCGACCCGGCGCGCCATAGCCGCATGCCCTGCGCTTCGGCGAACGCGCGGAACGCGATATCGATGTCGTAGAGCACTTCGACGTGGTCGCAGACAAATCCAATGGGCTGCATGAAGACGCCGCGGTGCCCTTTCTCCTTGAGGGCGCGAATGATCTCCTCTACGGTCGGCCCCAGCCAGGGCCCGCCGGACATTCCCTGGCTCTGGAAGGCGAACGTCCAGTCGTCGACGGCGAGCGACGGTACCTGCATGGCGACCATCGCGGCGGTCTCGCGCGCCTGCTGGGCATAGGGATCGCCTTCCGCAATCGTGCGCTCGGGGACGCTGTGTGCCGTGAAGATGACCGGCAGCTTGGCGCCGGCTTCGGCGCAGGCGCCCTTCCATCCGGTTTCGAGCTTTTCCGCGAAAGCACGGATGAGCAACGGATGGTCGTGCCAGCTCTCGACGAAATCGAGCTCGACGCGACCGGCAGCGGCCTGTTCGGCGGCACGGCGGTAGAGTCCCACGCTGGTGCGTGAGTTCTGGGGCGCAAGACAGATAGCGACCGCACGCGTGACGCCGGCCTCTGCCATTTGCGGCACCACGTCGGCGATGAACGGCCTCCAGTTGCGCATGCCGACGTACACCGGCGTCTTCAGCAATTCCTCCAGGGCTCTGCCCTGGCGAAGCGTGATGTCGGTGAGCGGCGAGCGGCCGATGGCGGCGTAACGGCGCTGAATCTCTTCGACCGCGGCCGGCGGCAGCGCACGTCCGCCGGTTACGGAGAGCACAAACTCGGGAACATCGGCGGGAGAATCCGGGCTGCCATGCGCCAACAGCAGGACGGCGGTCGAAGAAGTTGCGTTCATTCCATTCTCGTTTGGGTGGCAGTCTCGCGGGCGGCGTACTCGTGGACGCACTCCACCAGCGCCCGCACGTTCTCCACCGGCGTGCCCGGCAGGATGCCGTGGCCAAGGTTGAAGATATGCCCTGCGCGTCCGCCGGCGCGGCGCAGCACGTCGTGGGCCCGCTCGCGGACTTCTCCCCATTCGGCGAACAGGGCCGCCGGATCCAGATTGCCCTGAATGGCGCCCCGGAAGCCCAGCATGCGCCAGGCATCGTCGAGCGGGATGCGCCAGTCGACGCCGACGACATCGGCGCCGGTCTCCTGCATGGCAGCGAGCAGCGTCGAGGTCTCCGTGCCGAACAGGATCACCGGCACGCCGGAGGACTGAGCTCGCTGCACCAGCTCGGTGGTATACGGCAGGACGTAGAGGCGATAGTCTTCCGGCGCGAGACATCCGACCCAACTGTCGAAGATCTGCAGAGCGTCAGCGCCGGCGCGCGCCTGCGCCACCAGATATTCGCCCAGTACCGCCACCAGCTTGCGCATCAAATCGTCCCAGACGGCAGGCTGGCGGTACATGAGCTTCTTGGTCTCGAGGTAGTTGCGCGAGCCGCCGCCTTCGATCATGTAGCTGGCCAGGGTGAAGGGCGCGCCGGCAAAACCGATCACCGGCAGACGCGCTCCGAAATGCGAGACCACGCGACGGATGGACTCCGCCACGTAGCCCAGGTCGGCGGTGCGGTCGGTGCGCAGCGCAGCGACGTCGGCCGCCTCGCGGATGGGCCGTTCCACTACCGGGCCTTCGCCGGCCTCGAAGTGGAACGGCATCCCCATGGGCTCAAGCGGCAGGAGCAGGTCGGCGAAAATGATGGCCGCATCCACATTCAGTTTCTCCGCCGCGGTGATGGTGACCTCGGCGGCCAGCGCGGGCGTCTTGCAGATCTCCACCAGCGAGTGCCGCTTGCGCACCGCGCGGTATTCGGCCATGTAGCGTCCCGCCTGGCGCATGAACCAGACGGGCGTAGCGTCCACGGGCAGCCCTTTACAGGCGCGGACGAAGCGGGAGTCGGGCGCGGACATGATGGTATGAATGTAACACCCAAGGCGAGGTGCCAGGCAGCCGGCGCGTGCGGGCAACCGGCTACTCTGCAATCAGTTCGATGCGGTTCCCGAATGGATCGGAGATGTGGCAACGACGCACGCCGGGAATCCTTCCGTCGGTTTTCACCTCCACCTCAGCCTTGCGCAGCCGGTCAATCAGGGTGTCGTAGTCACGGCAGCGGAAAGCGGGGTGAGCCTTGGTCGCGGGCTTGAAGTTCGGATCGATTCCCAGGTGCAGCTCAACCCCACCACTCGCGAACCAGATGCTGCCGGTTGCTTCCAGCCCGTGTGGCTTCGCGATCTCGGCCATTCCCAGGACATGGACGTAGAAACGGCGGGCTTCGCCTGCTCCATCCGCAGGCATGGCGAGCTGAACATGAGCGACTGCGCTAAACGGCATTCCCATCACGACGTCCTCCTAACGCGACCGGGACGATTCCTCCGGCATTTACAATCGATGCGGCAGTGCCTGGTTTTGCTCCATGTCGCATGAACGCATTTCCGTTGCCACCTACTGGCGCCTGGCGCGCCACAACGCCAACTTCCGCCGCCTGTGGCTGGCGCAGATCGTCAGCGAGATGGGCGACTGGTTCTACGCCCTGGCGGTGTACAGCTTGCTGCTCGAATTCACCGGGCGCGCCGAGTCGGTGGCGCTGGCGCTGGTCCTGCAGGTATTTCCGCAGACGCTGTTCGGCCCGACCTCGGGAGTGGTGAACGACCGCTTGCCGCGGCGGCAGGTGATGATCGCCTCCGACCTGGTGCGCGCCGCCGTGGTGCTGGTGATGCTGCTGGTGCGCAGTCGCGAGATGGTGACGCTGGTGTATCCGCTGCTGGCGCTGGAGAGCATGATGGCGGCCATGTTCGAGCCGGCACGAACGTCGGTGATTCCCAACCTCGTGCGGCGGCCGGAGATCATCGTGGCCAACACGCTTTCCGCCACCACCTGGTCCTTCAATCTGGCCATGGGCTCGACCTTGGGCGGACTGGTGGCCGCCGCCCTGGGACGCGATGCCGTCTTCATCCTGAACGGCGCTTCGTTCCTGGTTTCGGCGTGGCTGATTGCGCGCATGCGCTTCGCGGAGCCGCACACGGAGGGCCATCCGCCCTTCCGCTTGCGCGACCTGGTGGACTTCACGCCCATCGCCGAGGGCATCCGTTACGTGCGCGGCGACGCACGTCTGGCGACGACCTTGTTTGTCAAGTCCGGGCTGGGCATCGTGGGCGCAAGCTGGGTGCTCTTCCCGGTGATGGGACGCCGCATGTTCCCACTGCACGGATACGGGCTCGATGTGGAACGCGGCGCAATGCTGTCCATGAGCCTGCTGCTGGGGGCGCGCGGCGTGGGAGCGCTGATCGGACCGTTGGCGGTGGCCCCCTGGGCGCAACAGAAGCAACCGCGCCTGCGGTTGGGGATCGTCGCCGGGCTGGCGCTGGCGGGCTTGGGCTACGCGCTGCTCAGCCGCGCTCCGAACCTGCCCCTGGCCTGCGCCGCGGTCGCCCTGGGACACGTGGGCGCGAGCGTGGTGTGGGTGTTCTCGACCACGCTGCTGCAATTGAACGTCGAGGACCGCTTTCGCGGACGGGTTTTCGCCGCCGAGCTGGGCTTTGCCTTTTTCGCCATCGGCACGGGCGCATGGCTGGCCGGCCGGTTCATCGATCGCGGCGTCGCCCTGCCGCACGTGGCCCTGGCGATCGGCGTGGTTGCGTGGATGGCCGCGGCGCTGTGGGCCCTGGCACAGCGGGCATGGAAGCGTCCAACAATGGCGATCGCCGGCGAAGCCGCCGTGGTCCCGCCCGAGGGACCGCCGCTGGCGTGAGCGGCTGGTGCTTCGTGCAACGCGTTGCCCACGTACTTGTCCTTCAGCCGGCAGCCGCCAGCGCGGAAGGCCCTTCCCGCAGGATGCGCTCCAGCGTGATCCTCGGACAGAGGTTCTGCCGGATGTAATCGAGAAGATTGAGGCCCACGCTTCGCACCAGCTTCTCCATCGCAGGATCGAGACAGCGGCCGTCGGCGGCAAACACTTTCTGCACGTTCGCTACCGAGACGGCAAGCGGCAACGGGAGAGCGCCGATGTGCGACACCACGCCGCGCAGTTGCTCCAGCGACTTGATGGCGCCGATCGCCCCCGCCGCCACGCCTAGCAGCGCCACCGGCTTGCCGGCCAGCACCGAGGGAAAACCCAGGTTCTCGATCACCAGCTTCATCACGCTGCTGAAGCTGCCGTGGTATTCCGGCGTAGCCAGAACCACACCCGTTGCCGCTGCGACCTTTTGTTGCAGGACCTTTGTTCCGCTCGCGTCTGGATTCGTCCCCGGCAGCGGAAGCGAAAGCGCGGCCGGGTCGATCACTTCCACTCTGACTCGCGGCTCCCTCTGCAGTTCGTCCACCACCAGCGCCGCCGCCATCGTGGTGTAGTTGTTCGGCCGAACGCTGCCGCGAATGACGACAATGCCGATTCCATCGTGTTCCATGGGTCCTCCCCTCACCGCCTTCAGCGCAAACGCGCCCGGCTTTGCAGACACGATATCGATGCAGCGATTCGCCGCTCGGTCGCGGCCCTGCTGGGGAGACAGAACGCTGCAGACTCGCTGGCGGAGAGGAAGGGATTCGAACCCTTGATAGAGGTTTTGGCCCCTATAACGGTTTAGCAAACCGCCGCCTTCAGCCACTCGGCCACCTCTCCGGAGAGATACGAATCACAGGCGGGCGATTCGACCTGCAACGATTATAGCGGAAGCGGCGCGGCGGCAGGCGGCGAGGTACGGCGGAGCCGCCGCGGGAACAAATTCCAAGGCCGGCGCAGGTGCACGCTGAACTCCAACCGCAATCGATTCCAGCGCCGAAGGGCGCGAGCACCGCAGCTTGACGCTCTCGAATGGCGCGCCCTCGCGCCCCTTTCCCTATAATCCCGCCCATGGCTCTCGTGGTCTTCTTTCGGGGCGTCAATGTGGGCGGGCACAGGAGGTTTCGCCCCAGCCTCCTGGCCCGAGAACTGAGCCGCTATGGGGTGGTGAATGTGGGTGCGGCCGGCACGTTTGTCGTTCGGAGACCAGGGTCGCAGGCAAAGTTCCGTGCCGAGCTGCTCCGGAAGCTGCCGTTCGAAACAGAGGTGATGCTCTGCAGCGGTCGCGATCTTCTCCGGCTGGAGAGGGAGAATCCCTTTGGAACCGAGGCCACACGTCCCGATGTGGTTCGGTTCGTGAGCGTCCTGTCGAAAGCAGGCCGCGGCCCGGCCTCCATTCCATTCACGCTTCCGCCCCGCGGGAAGTGGCTGGTGCGATTGATCGCGTCGAACAACCGATTCGTTTTCGGCGTGTACCGCCGCCACATGAAAACGATCGGTTATCTGGGCCAGATCGACAAACTGTTCGGGGTGCCCGCGACCACACGGAACTGGAACACCATCATCGCCGTCGTGCGCATTCTGAAGAGTGAGGACAAGGAGGGCTAGGCCGGCTCATGAAAAAGTGCTTCCGCGTTCTTCGCGGGCTGAAGCCCGCGAAGGTCAAAGAGAGGCCGCCTGTCGGCGCGGCGGAAGCCACGCCGTCTCCAATCGCGGCCAAGACCATTAACTAACCCGCTAAGCGCGACTCTTGATATTCGGCATTCGCCGTCCTCACCCATTCGACCACCTCGGCGGAGAGGAATGAATCCGGGTTCGACGCGGATTTCTACGGCCGGCGCAGAAGAGTGAAGTGCGGGTCGAGCAGCAAGCGAGTGACGCCGGCGGAGACGGGAAGGCGAAACTCGGTCTCGGGGCCATCGGCGAAGACGCGGCCCAGGAACACCGGTGCGCCGCGGACGGGTTGCGCATAGACGGGCACGGACGTGATGAGCTGGTCGGGCGCGTCCTTCTGGATGAGCCGGCCGACGGCAACGCTCTTCGCACCGCGGCGCTCGAACCGGACATCGGCCAGCTCGATTCGCGGGACGGCCGTGCCGCGCACCCAACCCTCGAAGAACCAGTCGAGCGACGCCTGGCCCTCGATGCGCAGTGAGGGCGGCACGACTTCCTCGAAGGCCTGCTGCAGGTCGGCGGTGGAGAGGTCACGGCCCTGGTGGCGTTCGCGCAGCCGGCGCAGCACCTGGAAAAAGACGGCGTCGGCATCGCGGCCGCCGGCGGGGTCGCGCAACAGGTGACGCAGCATGTGGAAGAGCCAGGTGCCGCGGCCATAGGCCACCACGTCGTACCCGTCGGGAAACCTGGAGGAAGAGAGCCGCAGGCCCAGGGTGACGGGTCCGGCTTCGATGTAAGGCGCACCGCTGGCCGACTTGCGCAACAGCTCGTCGCGGTAGGAATCCATCAGCTTGCGGAACTCATCGGGCTTCTGTTCTTCCAGCTCGAGTAGCGCGAGGTAGTTGGAGAGCGACTCCACGACCCACTGGTCGCGGTACGTGCGCCACAGGATGAGGTCGCCCCACCACTGGTGAGCCGTTTCGTGGGCCGGAGTGACGTGTCCGAAGCGGATGTTGTCCACGGCGCCGAGCCCGGCCCGCGTGCGTTCTTCCGGGGTGAGAAAGGCGTAACTGGAGAGGAAGATGAGGCCGGGCCAGCCCTGGCTGTCGCGTCCCGGCATCTGGGTGATGGAAAGCTGCCGGTAGGGGAACGGCCCCAGGCGCTGCGAAAGGAAGTCGAGGGAGCGGGCGGTGCGGTCGGCGAGTTCCTGCGCGTAGCGCGCCGGCTGCGGGCGGGCCGCGGGTACCGCCATCGGCGTGCGCGGCAGGTTGATGAGCCGGGGGTCGCCGCCCGGCGGCTGGATCAACATGCTCGAGTGTGGAAAGGCATCTTCCACGCTGCGCGCAGCGTAGGTTTCGATGACCGCGCCCGAGGCCTCAGCGCGCGCGCTCTCGTAGCGGCCGAGATTGAACCCGGCCAACGGAATGGGCCGGTCGGATACCCAGCGCGAAACTGTGAAGCCGTCCTTGGTTTCGAGCGAGACGCGACGGCCCGTGGCCACCAGCGTCCAGTCTTCCGGGTAGCGGAATTGCAGGTCGTAGTCGGCCATGGCCAAGCCGCGGTTGGGAAACCAGGTGCCGCGAGCGCCGACGTAGAGCAATCCGCCGCCGGCATCCAGGAGCACGTCGCCTCCGTAGCGAAAACGCAGGGTGAGCTTGCGTCCGACCGGAATCGCTTGCGGGAAGATGACGGCCACCAGGTCGTTGCCGCGGCGCGCCAGCTCGCTGCCGCGCAGGGCTTCGTTCTGGATGACTTCGAGCGGCCGGCCGTCGGCGGTGACTGACTCGACTCTCAGGTTTCGGGAAAGCTCGAAGCCGAGCAAACGGCGGCCGGCGCCACGGACTTCCAGATCGAGTTCGGCTTCGGCTTCCAGGCGCGTGGGCGGCTTCACTTCGGCGCGAATGCGATAGGCCGAAACCCACACTTCCACTTCGGGAGCGAAGCTGGAATCCACCTCGCGGCCGGTGGCCGAGGTGCGGCGGCTGCGGCCGGGGAACGATGTCCAGAGGTCGTAGTAGGCAACACCTTCGCGCCAGGCGATCTGGCCGGCGGCGACGCTCTCGCCCAGCAGCGCGTCGATGCGCACCTCGAAGGTGCCCAGCGCCTCGCCGGTGATGCGGGCGTGGAGCATGCGGGAAGCGGCCTCCGGACTCTCATCGGAAGCGCCGTCGAGCGGGCGTGGCGGCTGGTTGGCGTAGCTGAGAAGCACCCGCAGCGCGTCGGGCTCGGCAAGCGTGCGGGCCACCGGATCCCAGCGGCGGACGAAGTCCTCGCTCTCGGCGCCCTCGGCCTGCCACAGATAGGGCTGGAGTTCGCGGAAGACATCGTCGGTGAAGCGCAGATAGGCGCTGGAGAATTTTTCAGTGAGAATCGGAGAACCAGTGAAGCGGGCCAGCGAAGCGCGCTCCACCTGGTCGGGCGGCGAGAGCAGCATTTCCCCATCGCCCTCGAAGAACGCCCCGGTGATGCGGCCGTCCACGGCTTCGGTGAAGGCGATGGTGCCGTCGTCGAAGATGAACTGCACGCCGTCGCGGTCGAGCACGGCGTCGCGCACGGTGTAGACGCGGGCGGCATCCAGGCCGACCGAGCGCAGGCGGAGGTAGAGCGCCGTCAGGGGTCCGGGCGGCAAGGCGGGCGCGGGTGGCAGACCAGGCTGATCCTGGGCAGCGGCAGAAGTAAGGATAAAGATAAGGATGGAGACCCATCGGACGAATCGGGAGGTCCCGGACACGGTCAAGGCCGCCTCTGCCTACCAGTAGGATGCCCGGTCGGACGGGTGGTTGTCACCTTCAACCACATACGTGCCTGCAGCCGGGGTGCAATTCGGCGGAGCCGTACAAGGCCCTGCAGTGGCGGTCTTATTGGCTCACCGACGTGCCTCGATAACGTAGTTCGCGCGGTTCAACCAGGCAAAACGCCAGGGAAACCGCCGGAAGGTGAGATTCTGGAACCCAGCCTGCTCGAAGGCATGGTGCAGTTCTTGTTTGCCATAGCGTTCAGCGCCCCACAACCACTCGATGAAAACTTTCGTTTCCGGGGTCTTGCAGGTGATTACAACCAGCAGGTGGCCGTCTGGGGCCAGCCGCGCCCGCAATGCCTCCAGCGCGCGCGGGAGCTCGAGCCTCGGCAAGTATTCGAGCATGGAAGCGGACAGGATCAGATCGTAGTCTGTCCAGGTGGCTGGCAGCGTGTCGAGGGCGAGGACATCGGCTTGACGAAGCTGTACTCCGGCGATGTCCCGGGCTTCCAGTTCTCTGCGAAAGCGCAGCAGCATCGCCGGCGTCAGGTCGAATGCATCGATACGCTGATAATCGAGGCTCTTCGCCCGAAGCGCTTCAATCAAAGCGAACGTAGCCATGCCGAAACCGCAGCCGGCGTCAAGCACACGTAGCCCAGGCCGCATCAGCGTTGAGGACTGCAGTAACGCTTTCATGCCCTCGGGCGACTGGAACGCCGAGATGAACGAGTGATAGCGGTCGATCCCCTGGGTATAGAGTTCCTGTACCGCCTGACGACTCAACGACATAGATTCTCATCCCGCGTGACGTGGACGCTCTCTGCCTAGATGCTGGCCTGCACCACCTCGATTCCTGAAATCGGAGGCGCACCCGCAGCTTCCGAGTCACTGCCCACGGGGCGGGCACGCGCCAGCTTGCTGCTAGAATCTCGGGTTGTGCGGGCCGTCGTCATCCTTCTTTCTGCGTGTTTCTTTAGCGCCCATGTGGCCATGCCGGCCGCGGCCGAGACCATCCGGCTAAAGAACGGACGCTCGATCGTGGCCGACCGGGTGCGCGAAAAAGGCAACCGCATCGAGTACGAGATCGGCGACAACACCTACGCTATCGCCAAGTCGCTGGTGGAGCGGATCGATGCCGGCGGTGTGCCGCCGCCGGCGGCATCCCCGCGGGCGGAGCTGCCGGTGCTTGCGCCCAGCCAGCCGGTGGAGCGCGCCGATGAACTGCTGGCGCGCGTGGTCCGCGAAGGACGCGTAGACACGGAAGCGCTCGCGGCGCTCGACGATCCTGCGAAACCCGACCAGGCCGCCGCGGCCTACTTCGTCGCCGCACAGCATGAGCTGAACTTCGGCAGCCCGGAGACGGCGCGGCGGTATCTCGAGCGCGCGGTCACGCATCTGCCCGAACATGCGGTGCTGCTCGAGCACTACGTGGCGGTGCTGATCCAACTGAAGCGCTATCAGGAAGCCATCGGACGCGCCGAGCAGGCCACCCGCCTGGCGCCGAATTCGGCGGATGCCTTCGGCTTGCTGGGTCTGGCGCTGTTCTACTCCGGAAAAACGGAAGAAGCGGTGAAGGCGTGGCGGAAGTCGCTGGCGCTGCGTCCCAGCGCCACGGTCGAGCAGTATCTGGCGCAGGCGGAGCGCGACCTGGCCGCCGAGTCCACCTACGGCCAGCAGGAGAGCGGCCACTTCTTCATGCGCTACGAAGGACGCCAGGTTTCGGAGACGTTGCGGCGCGACATCCTGGCCACGCTCGAGGCACATTACAGCGCATTGGTGAACGAGCTGGGCGTGGCCCCGCGCGAAACCATCCCCGTGATCCTCTATACCGAGCAGGCGTTCAGCGACGTGACCCAGGCGCCGGCGTGGATGGGGGCGCTGAACGACGGCAAGCTGCGCATCCCGGTGGAAGGGCTGGAGCGCATGACGGGCGAACTCTCCCGCGTGCTCAAGCACGAGCTGGCGCACTCCTTCATCAACCAGATCACGCGCAACCGCTGCCCGGTGTGGCTGAACGAAGGCGTGGCCATGGCGCTGGAGCCGCGCAGCGCCGCGCCCTACGGACGCATGCTGGCACAGCTCTTTCTCTCGCAGCGCCACATCCCGCTGAACGCGCTGGAAGGATCGTTCGCGCGCTTCTCCCCGACCCAGGCCACGGTGGCGTATTTGCAATCGTTGGCGGCCGTGGACTACATCCGCGACACCTACGGCATGAGCGACGTGGTGCGCGTGCTGGAACGGATCGGCGAAGGCTCCAGCACGGAAACTGCGCTGCGCAATACCGTGCGCGCCGGCTACGGAAGGCTGGAAGAGGACATCGGGCAGTACCTCAAGAAGACCTACGGGGAGTAGGAAGCCGTTTCGCGTTTCTCGTTTCTCGTCTCTCGACCGCTGGCTCCCGCGCGGGCAAGTCCCCTTCCCCTCGTTGGCCCTCACTTCGCTCGCGAGAGCGGTTGTGATAACGTAACTGGCTCCCCGCGCAAGCGATGCGTTTTCCTTTCCAGACCACGACCGAGGAAAAGGCGGTCCGGGTGCCGCTGCCCAGTCCGCGGCCGGTGTTGAAGGCGGGCAGCGTGGCGGTCTCCTACGCGGTGACGCGCATGGCGGGCGACTTCTGCGATCTGCAGGAAACCAGCGAGCCACGGCTGCTGATAATCCTGCTGCTGGACATCGCAGGACGACGCAACGACGCGCTGGGCGTGGCGGCGGCCGTGCAGGAGCGCTATCGTGCGCGCATCCCGGAACTTTTCAACCGGCTGGACGTGAACCAGTCCGACGCCCTGACCGAGCTGCTGATGGGGATCAATCGCAGCCTGATCGAGTCGTCGAACGGCGTTCGCTGCACACCCGCGTTTCTCGCCTGCTATGAAGAAGGCCTGGGCACCTTGACTTACATCAACGCGGGGCATGAACCGGGGCTGCTGCGCGACGGCGGAGGCGTGGTGCTGCTGGAGTCGCACGGGCCGCCGCTGGGCCTGTTTTCGCACGCCACCTACGACGCGCAGCACTCGGTACTGGAGCCGGGCGCGGCGCTGCTGGTAGCTTCGCGCGGGCTGATCGACGCGCGCAACGGGCGCAAAGAGTTCGGCGTCGAGCGCCTGAAGGAAACGCTCCAGGCGCGTCCCTTCTCCGACGCCTCCGAACTGTGCGGTGTGGCGCTGGAGGCGGTGCGCGTCTACGTGCGCGGCAATCCGCCGCAGGATGACATGACCGCCGTCGCCCTGGTGCGCGCGCCGCTGGCCTACTTCGCCGCCGCCCATCCTTTGCTCTGAGTTCCGGGGCGGTGCTAGCATGAAGCCCTCCCGGCTCCTGTGTGCGGCCATAACCTGCATCGTTCCTCGCTGACGCCGGAGGTTCAGCCATGAAACGCAAGGGGCTCCTCATCGCGGGCGCCATCCTCGCCCTGGTGGTCATCGCGGCCGTGGCCATACCGCTGCTGGTGGACGTGGAACGCTACCGGCCCATGATCCAGTCGGAAGCCGGCGCCGCGCTCGGGCGCGACGTGCGCATCGGGAAGCTGGAACTTTCGCTGCTGGCCGGCGGCGTCACGGCGCACGATCTCTCCATTGCCGACGATCCCGCCTTCAGCAAGGAGCCCTTCCTCCAGGCCAAGACCATGGAGGTGGGGGTGGAGATGATGCCGCTCATCTTCTCGCGCTCGCTCCAGGTGCGCTCGCTCACGCTGGTGGAGCCGCAGATCGCGCTGCTGAGCACGCCCGGCGGCAAGTGGAACTTCTCCAGCCTCGGCGCCGCCAAGGAAGCCAAGAAGCAGCCGGCTGCCAAACCGCCCTCGTTTTCCATTGGCGTGCTGAAGATTGTGGACGGCAAACTGGCCGTCGGACGCGTGGGGCGCGGCAAGACTCGCGTGTATGAGGACGTCCAGCTCACGGCGAAGAACGTTTCCATGACTTCGCCGGTCTCTTTTGAGCTGGAAGCCAAGACGCCCAGCGGCGGCAAGCTGCATGTCGAGGGCGAAGCCGGGCCGATGGATGCCACGGACGCCGCGCGCAGTCCCATCGAGGCCGAAGTGCACGCCGAGGGCGTGGACCTGGGGGCCACGGGGTTTCTCGATCCGGCGAGCGGCATCGGCGGGAAGCTCGACCTGACGGCCAGCCTGAAATCCGACGGCAAGGAGGCGCACGCCGAGGGCACGGCCAAGACCGCGGGACTCAAGCTGGCGCGCGGCGGGCAGCCGGCGCGCCAGCCGGTGAGCTTCGACTTCGCCACCAACTACGAGCCGCAACGCAACGCCGGGACGCTGACCAAGGGCGAGATCAAAGTCGGCTCGAGCGCGGCCAAGCTCTCAGGCAACTATGACACGCGCGGGGAATCCACGGTGGTGCACCTGAAGCTGCGCGGCGACCAGATGAAGGTGGACGACGTCAACGGCCTGCTGCCGGCGTTCGGCGTGATTCTGCCGCCGGGCTCGTCGCTGCAGGGCGGCGTGGCCACGGCGAATTTTTCCATCGACGGGCCGCTCGACCGGCTGGTGATCAGCGGGCCGCTCAACGTCTCCGCGACCCGCCTGGCGGGCTTTGACCTGGGTTCGAAGATGGGAGCGCTGGCCGCTTTCAGCGGCATGCGTACCGGTTCCACGACCGAGATCCAGACGCTGAGCTCCGGCCTGCGGGTTGCGCCCGACGGCATCCGCGCCGACAACATCAATCTTGTGGCGCCGGCGCTGGGTACGGTGACCGGCGCGGGGACGATCGGCGCCAACAACTCGCTGAACTTCCGCATGGTGGCCAAGCTGGCGCAGGGAGGCGGACTGGCCGGCGGACTCTCCACGCTTTCCACCTTCGGGCAGTCGAAGGGCACGATTCCCTTCATGATCCAGGGCACCACGTCCAATCCCATCTTCGTGCCGGATGTGGCCGGGGCGATGGGCCAGACCGTGGGCGCGCCCGTGACCGGCGCAGAAGGCATCCTGGGCCTTTTCGGGAAAAAGAAGAAGCAGTAGTTAGCTTCCGGCTTTGGCGGCAGCCGGGTTTCCTGGGGGATTAACGAATCCGTTAACCCAATACCTACCCCTCCCCCCTACCCCTCCAGTGGAATCATTGGGTTAGGGCGAAATTCCCGCTGAGTCCAGGGATTTAAAAGAGTTAGAGGTAAAGTCCCTTAAACAAAGGCTTTATCCCGCTGGCCTTGGCGAACGACCTAATGGAATCAACAGGTTAGAGGGCGCGTCGTGGGCAAAGTCTCGTTTTCAAAGAACTTAGCGTAAGATCGGGCCTCGATACCCCGATATTGCGGCTGGATAACCAGCAATGCTGAACAATATCAGTTAATTGCAGAATTGTCAAGGGCATTTCTTCGGTAGTATCAATCAGAAAACTCGATCAAAGCTGGTTTCAAGTACCGCCTTTCCGGGTTGGAGGGCTGCCCTCAGGGGCTAAAGCCCGCTGTTTGTGAGGCCCGGAACGGCACGCCTGAAGCCGCGCCCCTCCGAAGACCCGTTGTTTAAACCAGTGCTAGTTCCTGGTCGTGCACGCGAAGCGCGCGAGACTCGCCAGGCGAGGACAAGAAAAGAGGGACGAATCGCAGTCCCACGTCTGCGCCGAAAAGCGTGGCGCAGACATGGGGCACCGTCGGCAGACTTAAAGATATCGTCAGCAAATGAGCAACTCGCCATTGTTAGCGATCTGGCTTGCGCAAGGGTTGGACCTTTTCGTGAAAGGTAATCAACTGAAACTCTTCTGTCCCGGTGTACTGCCAGCCGTAACTTGGACCGAGTTGCTGGGCGATGCGGTTGAAAGCTTCGCGGACGGTCATCTCCTCGAATGTGGCGGTCCAGGGCGCTCCAAAAGTGGGCTTGTGGCCTAATTGTAGGACGGCAGGATTCTCCTTCTTGTCGGGAACAAGCCGCAAAACTGCAAAAACCGCTTTTTCGGCGTCTGGAACGTCCTGAAAGCTCACCAGGGCGAGCCGTCGATTTAGAAGGTAGAGCTGGTCCCCCGTCTTGGATCGAGGCAAGACGTTGACCATGACTAGGTCACGGCTCCAGGTGTAACGAGAATCCAGCGTAAACAACCAATCAAGCACCTCCCGGAGTGTCTTGTCCTCGACACGGGCTGTGAAGCGCGGCGATGGAGGCAGAGTGCGGGTAGTCGTCGATGTCAGCGGATACTCAATCGAAACCGCGAAGCGGTAAGCATGGCTGAGCTTGGCAACTGCGTCAAAGACTGTCTCATCGTCCATTTCGAAGCGGGCAACTGTCTGATTGAGAAGCTGCTGGTCGGGCTCGCGAGGGGCACCAAAACTCTTCCGGCGACGACAGGGTCGCGACAGGAAAGAAGACCAGCAACAGTCCGACTATGGCTGCTCGTAGCACCGGTTCATTTCTGACCGTTCACAGGCAATCAGCGATCGTGCTCCTCTGCCCACTGGAGCCAGTGGCTAAGATAGCGCGCCTGATCGGCGTGAAAGTCTTCCTCGAGGGGCCGCCACTCAGGCTGGCCGGTGATCTCGGCAAGACCGATGACTGCATAGTATCGAACCTCGGGGTCGCCGTCGCGAAGGGCGCTCGCCAAAGCCTCGAGAGCCTGCCGTGACGCTGTATTCCGGAGCGCCAATGCTGCCGCGCGACGGCTAGACGCGTCGGGAGCCTTGAGCAAGGCATGAAGGCTAGGAATAGCCCGCTCGTCTTTGACATAACGGCCAATTGCTGATGACAGGTTTACGAGCAAATACCTAGGAACCGTCGCCGGCGAATTCATCAAGAGTTCCTGTGCAACCGCCAGTGCGGGCACGTAGTTGTGCTGCAACAGAGCATCAGCAACGCCCGCACGCAGTGCGGGGTTCGAGGTAGGTAGCTGCCGGACCAAAACCTCCGTTGCCGCCGCGCTTGAGGTTGATCCCAGTCGAAAGGCGACTCCCAGTTTGACGATCTCCGGAGTGTGTGGAGACTCGATGACGCTGGCCAATTCATTCACGACTGCGGTGAGGACATCACTGGAAGACGAGGCCGACGCCTGCGGCATGGCCGGCAGTGAGGGAGTGTAGGGATTCGCGAGTTCGAAGTGGTCGCCGGCTCGCTTTAGGAGGAAGATTCGATAGTCGGGATAAGCGATGCCAACATAGCCGACCGAGCCGGCTGGAGAAATCGGGAGTGCAAATCGAACCGCTGCTTGCACCGGGACATTGGCCCCCTTCAGCGTTCTATCAACCTGAACTTTGGCCTCCAGTACCTTAGCTGGAAGCGTGTGACCGGCAATTGTGACCTCAGTCGTGCCGGTTTCACGAACCGAGATCACCCCTCCGACTACAATGACCTCCGCTTCTTCGGTTTGCTCGCGAAGGTCGAAGGTCCGATGTTGCGCACCCGCCGGGATAGGTATAGCGGCTAGCAGGGCGACAAGCCAGGCGATTTGTGCTTTCATGCCTGGCTCAAGGTGCCGGCGAGACGATAGCTTGGTGCTCTGCATGGTTTGTGAACCTCACGAAGGTGTTTGTCTGCACTCGAACTCCCAGCCCAGGGGTAAGAGAGCCAACCCGAAATTCCTGGCCCCAATGCTGCTGCTTGGTGCTGTCGCCCACGCACACGGGAGTGGGATTGGGCGGTGGACTGTTGTTGATGCCCGGGCCGGTGATGTTGTCGACCAAGATTGTACCAACGTCGCCTACTTCGTCAGGAAGCCCATATGAGCACCAGTTCCCCTGGGCGTTATCCTGCACGCAAGCCGAAGTGAATTTCTCGTTCCATGGCAACGCCGAAGGGACATTGGTCGTTAGCTGATCCTGAATCACATAGCTGATGTGGTCAGCATAGCCGAAATTAGAGTCGCATTCATGCACGGTCTGCGGACTTGTCAGTCGGTACGGTTTTCGCGTGGTCATCGCAAAGGGGAGCGACGTCTGCCCATTTGCGGATGCCGTGATTATGATGTCTCCGGGAGAAGAACTGAATGCCGTACCCGAGCTGCTGACTGTAATTTGGCTTCCGGCTGTCGACGACAGCGTTACCTTGGTGGCCCCGGCTGTCACCTGCCAGGACGTTGCCGAGCCTCCTGACGAGGTAAGGGTGATGGCTGTCGCGTAGCCTGAAGGAGTTGCGCTATTGAACCACCAGACGGTGTTCGGCCCGCTGATCCTGGGCTTCGAATTGACCGTGTTGTCCACCTCCTGCACCTGCTGGGGGCAAAACGGCACACCCGGAGTGCGCAGGCTGATGAAAGCAGAGGACCACGTTTGTCCCGGCGAAATCGCGGACACTAGTCCGGATGAGCTAATGCCGGCGATGCTGGAGCTTCCGGTGAGCCAGTTGTAGCCGTAGGTTGTGCGTTCGGTAATGGCGCCAGTGCAGGCATTCTCGACGTAGATGCGATCCTGCGAGGTGAAGCCCACATCGATGCCAAGCGGATTGGGCGAGAGCCCCAGGGCGTCATACCCGCAGCAGTTTGCGCAGCCATAGGTGGCGCGCCCATAGGTGGAATCGAGGATCAGCTTGCCTTCGTAGAGAAAGCCGATCATGTCGTCGTCCACCTGGTCGAATTCATAGACGCCACTGGTCACGTTGAGAGGAATGACGTTGCCTTCCCGGTCGGGAATCTGATTCTGAATCAGTTCGCGAAGGTTGAGCCAAATGGATTCGCCCGGCTGGAGGGTCTGCTCGGGGAGCTCGTAGGAGCCGAGGGCGTGGCGGAGCGTGGCCTTGACACGGGCAGGCTTGTCACCGGCGTTGCCGGTGGTGATGAGGGAGTTGTGGGTGGAATCGACGCTCCACATGCTGCCTCTCCAGGAAAAGCTGAGGGCGTCGGTGAACGGCGACTGGAGCACATAGCGGAATGCCGGGTCGTGGGTGGCGCTGACGGCAACCAGGTCGCCCCGGGCGCCGCGGTAATTGAGCCTGACGGCTGCCCAACGCGCGCTGCGGGGGATGACGCCGTCCTGCTGATACTTACTCAAGTTGACGGACCGGGTTTCGTTCGCGCCTAGCTGGACCTGACCCAGGTCGGCGATGCCCCATTGGTCGCCGTCGCGCCAACTGGCAGTGAGAGTAATGCCCAAGGCGCTGGCGGAGGCATTGCGCAGCAAGACTTCCGGGACGAGTTCCGTCTTGTCCGGCAAGGCCAAGGCTGGATCGGGGCTGGCCAGGGCGACCATGGCGGCCACGTACTGCTGCTCCGCGATATCGGTGGGCGCGCCGCGGTCAAAGGGCTTCACGATCGCGGAGTAGCCTGTGGCCTCGTCGTAGACGATATGAGCTACCTGGATGAGGCCGCCGTCGGCATCGAGGGTGAGGCGCAGGCCTCCGAACGAACCCTCGACCTTGCTTGATCGCAGGAGTTCGCGAACGTCCAACTTGGTGGTCTGGCCGGGCCCAAACGCCAGCTTCTTCTGCGAAGCTGTACCCCCAGGACTGTAGAGCTCGATTGCTCCCTGGACAGGGCGATCTCCGGTATTTGGAAATGATCAGGACCTCGGAAGCGGTCTCTGTCGGGAGCCACCAGATGCTTTCCTGCGAGCCGGCGCTGAAGTTCGCATCCTGCATGAGGCCATCGAAGTGAAAGGCGATAGGATGGCCGGGCATGTGCACCATGGAATCGGCGTAGATGTTGCGGGTGTGGGTCCCGCTGAACCTGAACAAGACCGAGCCATAGGCCCCGACCGTCTGGGGGAGTTCCGGAGCCAGCTTGGCGACCTCCTGTCCCACGTCGATTTCGACGGCCTGATTCGGCTCGAGGGTGCGAGGGGTGAGCGGAATCTCACGCCCGGTGAACTGCCGAAGAACAGGGGTCACGGTCACACTCTTTTCCGCCAGGCTGTTGCGCACTTCCAAGTGAGTAGACCAGCCGGGCTCCAGGCTCCAGAAGGGGGCGTACACGATCTGGTCCTTCACCTTGCCGAGGTGCGGTGGGGGCTGTGGGAAGGCAAGCACGGGAGAAAGAGCCAACACGCAAAGCAGGGCCACAAGGCGAGCGAGCATCGGCGCCTCCGACGGAGTTTTCCAGCCTCGTTCGCCTGGAGCACCTTGAGGGCGTTCAAGGCGACCGCGCAGGATACAGGACCCTGCAAGCGCTGCGACAAAAAGGTCCGATTTTGTTCCGGAAGCGGAACATACGCGCAACTCCCTTGTGTTCAAGCACTTGGGTGCGCGGGGATGGGGAGCCCGGGAAAAGCCTGGGACGAACCGCTATCCCACGTCAGCGCCGAAAAGCGTGGCGCAGACATGGGGCACCGTCGGCGGAGCCGGAACACCGCAAGAAAAGCCTGGGACGAACCGTTATCCCACGTCTGCGCCGAAAGGCGTGGCGCAGACATGGGGCACCGTCTAGGGCGCGTTCTTCAGGTGCTTGTCCAGGAAGTCGGCGATGGCGGAGTAGCCCTTGATGCGGTTGGGGCGCTTGGCCAGGCCGTGTCCTTCATCGGCGAAGACCAGGTATTCCACGGGCACGCCGCGGGCTTTCAGTTTCTCCACCATCTGGTCGGATTCGATCTTGGGGACGCGGGGATCGTTGGCGCCCTGGATGATGATGAGCGGAGCGCGGACGCGGTCCACGAAATTGATGGGTGAGATGGAGGCCATGAACTCCGGGTCCTTTTCCGGATCGCCGTACTCGGAGGCGCGATGCGCCCTTCGCCACGGCCCGGTGTTGGCGAAAAACGTCTTCCAGTTGCTGATACCGACGATGTCGACGACCGCCGCCCACAGTTCGGGATGCATGGTGGCCTGGGCCAGCGCCATGAACCCGCCGTAGCTGCCGCCCATCACGGCGATCTTGCGCGCGTCCACATAGCCGGTGGACTTCAGGTAGTCCACGGCGAGGGCGACGTCGCGAATGGCGTCGGGACGCTTCTTGTAGTCGTCCATATGGACGTACGCGCGCCCGAAGCCGGCGCTGCCGCGGATGTTGGGCGCCAGGATGGCGTACCCGCGGTTCAAAAAGTACTGGAAGACGGCGTCGAAGTCGGGGCGCTCCTGAGATTCCGGGCCGCCGTGCACATAGACGATGGCCGGCAGGCGCCCGTCTTTCTGCGCTCCCTGCGGCAGGTAGAAAAAGGCGGGGACCTCGACTCCGTCGAAGGAGCGATAGCGGACGAACTCCGGGGTGACGAAGCTGGAGGAGGGAATGCCGGCGCGGCTGGAGTGCGAGACCTGGCGGGCAACGGCGCCGGCGGACTTGCTCGCCGGGACAGTCCCCGGGGCTGCCGGCGCGCTCAACTGCAGCACCCAGACGTCGGAATTGATGCCCGGCGAGGAGTAGGCGAAGGCGACTTTGGTGCCGTCGCCGTTGAAGCTGGCCTTGCTCACCACACCGCGCGGCAGCCCGCGGAAGAGCTCGACGGTCCCGGTCTTCAGGTTGCGGACGCGCACGGCCGAGGCGGCGTCCTCGTTCCAGGCGTAGAACAACCACCTGCCCTTGGGATCGACCGTGAGCCCGGTCGTGTCGTCGACGTCGTAATTGGAATCCTCCACGTAGGTGAGCTTCTGCTGGCGCAGGTCGTAGAACGCCAGGTTGAACTTATCGCGCCCCTGGTTGGTGGCGACGTAGAATCCGCTGCCGTCCGGCATCCAGGCCATGTCGCGGTAGAACGCTTCGCCGGTGTGGGGAGTCAGATGGAGCACGCTTTCGCTGCGCGTATCGAAGAGGAACAGGTCATTGTCGTCGGTGGAGTGCTCCCGGACGACCAGCAGGTGGCGGCCGTCGGGCGAGAACGAGTGCGCGTAGTGGTTCACCTCGCCGGCCACGATGCGGCGTGACTTGCGCGTGGCCAGCTCCATGACGTACACGTCGAAGATGCGCTCGTTGCGCTCGTTCGAGGAGTAACAGATCCAGGCGCCGTCACGGGAGAAGTCGCCGAACTGATAGATGGATTTCGGAGCCTCGGTAAGGGCGTCGATGGTTTCCCCTTCCGGGTCCATCAGAAAGAGCTGGGAGCGCTCGTTGCCGCCGGCGTCGCGGGTGAATAGCAGCACGTCGCCGCGCGGCGACCAGCGCACCGACTGCACGCGGTCGTCGAAAAAGGTGAGCTGCTCGGCGTAGCCGCCGCGGGCCGGGTGCTTCCACACCTGATTGGTGCCGGTGACGTTCGTCAGGTAGGCGATGTCGTCGGTAACGGGCGAGTAGGTCGGTGCGGTGGCCGAGCGGATGTTCAGGTAACGCTCGATGCTCCGCGGCCCAGCAGGCCGCAGGATGGAGGGCGCCGGGGCCGTCGGCGCCTGGCCCCACGCCACGACGCAGCAAACAAGAAGGAAAGCGAGGTTCCACCACATCCGGAGGGCGCGCTTCATGGCGCCCGCATTATAGCGGGCGCCTGCGCGTGCCTGTCCTTTTGTGGAAGGCGGAGGTAGACTAGGGTGGACGAGGGAGACCTCGTCCGAAACTTCCGGGGGAATACCGGGAACCATGCGGAAATACCTGCTTCTGCTGACGGTGACGCTGTCGCCGGCGGCGCTGGCCGCCGACGGGACCGTGGTCGAGGACATCATCGCCCAGATCAACGCGGACGTCATCACCCGCTCCGACCTGCAGCACGAGCGCAACCAGATGATGGCCGAATTGCAGCAGCAGGCCCCCGGCCAGGCTCAGACCCTGTTCGCCGAACGCGAGAAGGACCTGCTGCGCAACCTGATCGATGAGCGCCTGCTGGTGCAGAAGGGGGCGGACCTGGGCATCAACGCCGAGGTCGAGCTGATCAAGCGGCTGGATGAGATCCGCAAGTCGCTGAACCTGGAGACCATGGAAGATCTGGAGAAGGCGGCGCAGCAGCAGGGCGTCTCCTACGAGGACTTCAAGCAGAACCTGCGCAACAGCATCATCACCCAGCAGGTGATCGGCCGCGAGGTGGGCTCGCGGATCCAGTTCACGCAGGAAGAACTCCAGAAGTACTACGAGGAGCACAAGCAGCAGTTCAGCCAGCCCGAACATGTGCGCTTGAGCGAGATCCTGGTGGCCACGCCCGCACCGGAAGGACAGTCGCCCGACCCGCAGCAGGTGGAACAGGCGGAGCGCAAGGCGAAGGAGTTGCTGGCTGAGATCCGCGGCGGCGCCAGCTTCGATGAGGTGGCCCGCAAATCGTCCGAAGGCCCCACCGCGGCGCAGGGCGGCGACCTGGGGACCTTCCAGCGCGGCGTCCTGGCGGCGGAACTGGAGAAGCTCACCTTCGAGATGAAGGTGGGCGACGTTTCCGATGTCATCCGTACCCGGCAGGGCTTTATCATCCTGAAGGTCACTGAGCACCCGGCGCCCGGCGTCCCGGAGATGAAGACCGTGGAACCGCGCATCATGGAGGCGCTGTACTACTCCAAGCTGCAGCCCGCCTTGCGCGCCTACCTGACCAAGCTGCGCGAGGAAGCCTATATCGACATCCGCGAGGGCTACGTGGACACCGGCGCCAGCCCCAACCAGACCAAGCCCGTGTACACCACCGCCTCCGTCGAGGAAGAGAAGAAGAAAAAGAAGAAGAAGTTCCTGATCTTCTGAGCGCGATGAAGGAATTTTTCGTCCGCGAAGCGCCGCTCCACGAGAACAAGGTCATCACCTCTTCGTTCGTCGTGGCCGCCAAGCAGATCCGATCGCGCAAGGATGGCGGAGAACCCTACCTGGCGCTCACCCTGGCCGACCGCACCGGCCTGCTCGAAGGCCGCATGTGGGAAAACGTCGCCGAGCACCTGCAGAGCTTCGAGCAGGACGATTTTCTCAAGGTGCGCGGCACCATCAGCCGCTACCGCAACCGGTACCAGATCACCATCCAGAAGCTGCGCCGCCTGGAAGAGTCGGAGGTGGATTACGCCGACTACCTTCCCCGAACGGAAAAGGACGTCGAGGAGCTGTGGCGGACATTGGCGGAGTTCGCGGCGACCTTCCGGAATCCGCACCTCAAGGCGTTGCTGGAGGCGTTCATGGCGGATCCGGAGATTTCCACGCGCTACCGCGCGGCGCCGGCCGCCAAGTCGATGCACCACGCCTATCTCGGCGGTCTGCTGGAGCACGTGGTCTCGCTCATGAAGCTGTGCGACCTGGTGGTGCAGAACTATCCCGAGATCGACCGCGACCTGCTCCTGACCGGCGCATTCCTGCATGACATCGGCAAGATCTACGAGCTTTCTTATGAGCGCTCCTTCAGCTACACGACCCGCGGCCAGTTGCTGGGACACATGATCATCGAGCTGGAAATGCTGCAGCAGAAGATCGCCGCGCTGCCGGACTTCCCGGAGAGGCTGAAGACGCTGCTCGAACACCTGATCATCAGCCACCACGGGCAGTACGAGTTCGGCTCGCCCAAGCTGCCCATGTTCCCGGAAGCGCTGCTGCTGCACTATCTCGACGATCTCGACTCCAAGATGGAGAGCATGCGCAGCCACCTGGCGCGGGACGCCAACGAGGGCGAGTGGACCGGGTACAACACTTCGCTCAGCCGCACGCTGCTCAAGACGCGGCAGTTTCTGGAGGGCGAAGCGGAAGCAGCCGAAGACGCAACCCCGTCTTCTGCCGAAGAGGAGAAGCGTTGAACGCGCGGCTGCCACAACTGGAGATGGACTGCATGAGTGTCCTGTGGCGGCAGCCCGCTGCCACGGTGGCCGAGGTCCGTTCCGCGCTGCCCCGTCCGCTGGCCTACACCACGGTGATGACCGTGCTCGACCGCATGGCCTCCAAGGGCGTGGTGACGCGGCACAAGAACGGCCGCGCGTACCTGTACTCGGCCGTGCTGGACCGCGAAACCGCGCGCCGGGCGGCGGTCGAGCGCCTGCTCGCCAACCTGTTCGAGAACGACCGCGCGGCCCTGGTGGAATACCTGGCGCGGCCGGCGCAACGAGCGGAACGTTCGCATGGAACGTCGGCGCCCGCGACCGTCCGCTCACGCAAGCTTCGGCGCGCAGAAAAAGCGGCGGAGAAACCATCGTTCGCTCCGTCTCACATTGACGAATCGCTGCTCTGAGGCGGCAACCGCCCGGGGCCCGGCATCATCTAAGCTCGGGAGTTGGGCAATACTCGGACCGCTCCCAACCGGACATGTCCAACCGGACATTGCCTGGCAACGCACAGTTTGATAAGAAGTGCAGAACGAAGAGGAGGCGCAGATGCGCACACGTCTTGCAACATTCGCACTGGTATTCGTACTGGTAATCTCGCTCGCGGCCTGCAGCAGCAAACCGAGCGAAGAAACTACGGCAGAGGGCGCCAAGAGCGAAATGGCGGCCAAACCATCGTCGCCGAGCCTGATCGAACGCGTGACCGCCAAGCCCATCACCGTGCCCGCCGGAACCGCCATCATCATCCGCACGGGTGAGGCGTTGGGCTCGAAGATCAGCCACGCCGGCGACAGCTTCACCGGCGTGGTCGCCGAACCCGTCACCATCGACGGCAAAGTCGTCATCCCTGAGGGCTCGGAAGTGGTCGGAACCGTCACCGACGCCAAGGCCCGCGGCAAGTTCAAGGGTGAAGCCCGGCTGGGGCTGAACCTGGTCGCGGTTCGCGTCAAAGGGACCAAGTATGACGTGGAGACCAGCGAGGTCGAGCGCGTGATGAAGGGCAAGGGCAAGCGCACCGCGGCCATGATCGGCGGCGGCGCGGGCGCCGGCGCCCTGATCGGAGCCCTGGCGGGCGGCGGCAAGGGCGCCGCCATCGGCGCGGCCGTCGGTGCGGGCGCGGGCACGGCCGGCGCCGGCCTCACCGGCAACCAGGACATCAGCATCCCGGCCGAATCGCTGCTCAGCTTCAAGCTGCAGTCGCCGGTCGAGATCAAGCCGTAGCTGATGGTTGAATCCGGTCATCGGGTAATTGCAGAATCGTCGCGGCTGGCGCTCCGCGCGGTTCGCAATTACCCGAGTACCAATCACCAGACCGATTGCCTGTGAACTTCTCGCGCTTCCGCGTCCTCACGTTCGACTGCTACGGCACGCTCATCGACTGGGAGAGCGGCATTCTCGGTTTCTTCCGTCCGCTGCTTGGCCGCCACGGCAAAGCGCTGAGCGACGACGAAATCCTCGACACCTACGCCGAACTCGAGTCCGAGGCCGAACGCGGTGAGTACAGGACGTATCGCAACGTGCTGCGTTCGGTGGCTCACGGCTTCGGCGTGCGCCTGGACTTCCCCGTTTCCCCCGCAGAAGCCGACGCGCTGCCGGCTTCGCTTCCCGCCTGGCCTCCGTTCCCGGATACGGTCGCGGCGCTTCGCCGGCTGAAGACACGCTACCAGCTCGCCATCATCTCCAATACCGACGACGACCTCTTCGCGGAAACCGCTAAACGGCTCGAGGTCCATTTCGATTTCGTCATCACAGCGCAGCAGGCAGGCAGCTACAAGCCTTCGCTCAACAACTTCCGGCAGGCTGTCGCACGCATCGGGCTGCCGAAAGAACAGATCCTGCACTGCGCCCAGAGCCGGTTCCATGACGTTGCGCCCGCGCGCTCCATCGGCCTGGCGACGGTGTGGGTGAATCGTCGGGCCGGCAAGGGTACGCCGTGGGGCGCCAGTATGCCGTCGGAGGCGCAGCCCGATCTCGAAGTCCCGGATTTGAAGGCGCTGGCGGCGCTGGCCGTGCCCTAGTGCGCGGAGAGGCGGCGAAGGCTCAGCGGTGTGTCGCCGCGGTCAGCAGGTCCGGCGGGATGTGCCGCAGCGGCAGCAGCACGTCACGCGTCAGGCGGATCTCCTCGTCGCGCGATACGTAGACCACGCCGTACATGTCATCGCGCTGGGGAACCACCTCCCGGTGCCTGGCGCTGGCGACGGTAACCGGCCCATGCACCACGCGAACCACGGCCTTGTCCACGGTCACCAGGCTGGCGCCTGATTTTTCCCAGGGCACGCAGACCGGCCCGGCGAGGAACGCGTTCAGCACCGCACGTCCGTCCTTCCACTCCGCTTTCAGGATGTAGAGCGCCAGCCGCGCCTCTCCGTGCCTGCCGCGGGGTTCGACCAGGGTGATGCTGCCGAAGAGCCGCGCGCCTTTAGGGATCACCACGCGGCCGTCGGAATCACGTGTTTCGCGCCACAGCTCCAGCTCCACCAGTTGGTCCGGCTTCGCCGTCGCCGTGTCGATGGGAGTCAGCGGACGTGCCCAGAGGGCGAGCATCTGGGAAGCGCCAGAAGCATGTTCCGCCTGCTGGGCTGAGCCTGGAAGCGACACCAGCAAAAGAACGAGGACCACCGCACACCGTTCCATACCGTCTCCCCTGAGACGGTGTGCCGTGGGTCGGGCCGCCGCGACCGGGCACCCACTCACCGAAAAGTTGCCGCACACGCTACGCCCGTGCGCTCGGGCTGTCAAGAAAGAACGTGGGTTATTGTTTAGAATGACCGCCTGCCATGCTGCGCTTTTCCACCGCCGGCGAGTCCCACGGAGAAGCCCTGATCGCGTTGCTCTCCGGCATCCCTGCCGGTCTCGCAATCGACCAGTCTTTCCTGGACCGCGAACTTTGGCGGCGTCAGCAGGGCTACGGGCGCGGCGGACGGATGAAGATCGAGCGCGACACCGCGCACATCCTCGGCGGCGTGCGGCAGGGCGCGACCATCGGCTCGCCCATCGCCATCCGTCTGGAGAATCGCGATTGGAAGAACTGGCAGGAAGCGCTGCCGGTAGGGGAAGGCGATCCGGCCAAGCATCGCCCGGTCGCTTCCCCGCGCCCCGGACACGCCGACCTCGCCGGCGCGCTCAAGTACAACTTCCCGGAAGCGCGTTTCGTGCTGGAGCGCGCTTCGGCGCGCGAGTCGGCGGCGCGCGTCGCCGCCGGTGCCATCGCCAAGCTGTTCCTGCGCGCTCTGGGGATCGAGGTCCTCAGCCACGTGCTGGCTGTGGGCGGCGCTTCCGTGCGCGACGCCGAGATCCCCTGGGAGCGCATCCGGGCGCTGGCCGAGCGCGATGAGGTCCTGCTCAACTGCGCCGACCCGGAAGCCGAACCGCGCATGAAGGAGGAAGTGGACCGGGCGCTGCAAACGGGCGATTCCGTCGGCGGCGTCTTTGAAGTCGTGGCGCACGGCGTTCCACCCGGCCTCGGCACCTATGCCAACTGGGACGAGCGTCTGGATGCCCTGCTGGCGTACGCTGTGATGTCGCTGCCCGCGGTGAAGGCTGTCGAGATCGGTACCGGCGTGGCGGCAGCCGGCTCGCCCGGCTCGGCCGTGCACGATCCCATCGTCTACGATGCGGCCGGCGCGACGACGTTCACGCATTTCACGCGCCGCTCGAACCATGCCGGCGGCATCGAGGGCGGCGTCTCCAACGGCCAGGACATCCTGGTGCGCGGCTATTTGAAACCTATTTCCACCCTGCGGCGGCCCCTGGAATCCGTGGACTTCAAGACGCGCGAGCCGGTAGCGGCCGCCTACGAGCGCTCGGACGTGTGCGTGGTGCCCGCAGCTGGCGTGGCCGCCGAGTCCATGGTGGCGCTGACTCTCGCCCGCTGCGCGTTGGAGAAATTCGGCGGCGACTCTATGATGGAAACGGAACGCAACTTCCGCAACTACTGCCAGCAGTTACGGAACTACTGAATGATCTATCCCATCGTGAAGTTTGGCGACCCGGTGCTCGAGCGGCCCGCCGCGCCGGTCACCGTGTTCGACGATGAACTGCGCAAGCTGGTGGAGGACATGTTCGAGAGCATGTACGCCGCCCACGGCGTCGGGCTGGCTGCGCCGCAGATCGGCATCTCCAAGCGTTTGGCCGTCATCGACGTCAGCTTCAAGGAGGATCCCGGCGCCAAGCTGGTCCTGGTGAATCCGGAGATCATTCACAAAGAGGGCAAGCAGCGCTCGAGTGAAGGATGCCTCAGCCTGCCGGAGTTCCGCGCCGAGGTCACGCGCGCCCATCGCGTCACCGTGCGCGCCCAGGATCTGGAGGGCAAGGTCTTCGAGAAAACCGGCGAGGACTTGCTGGCGCGCGCCCTGCTCCATGAGACCGATCATCTGAACGGGCGCCTGTTCATTCACCACATCAGCGCTCTCAAGCGCGACCTGATCAAGCGCAAGATCCGCAAGCTGGCCAAGGCGGGAGAATGGTAGAGCGATTGGGAAATTGAGAAATTTGGAAAGTTGATAATTGGATTCGCAGTTGCTTTTCTCGGTTGCCCAATTTTCCAATCACCCAATGAATCTTGTTTTCTGCGGCACGCCCGAGTTCGCCGTTCCCACGCTCGACCGCCTGGTTGAAGCCGGCCATGACGTCCGTCTCGTGGTGACGCAACCCGATCGCCCGCGGGGCCGCGGCCTGGAGCTCGCCGCTTCGCCGGTCAAGCGCCGCGCTGAAGCGCTCCGGCTTCCGGTCGTGCAGCCGGAGAAGATCAAGAACAACTCCGCTTTCCGCGAGCAGTTGGAGTCGCTCGCGCCGCGAGCCATCATCGTGGTGGGCTACGGGCGCATCATCCCCAGGTGGATGATCGACCTGCCGCCGCTCGGCAACCTGAACTTGCACGCGTCGCTGTTGCCGAAGTACCGCGGCGCCGCGCCTATCCAGTGGGCCATCGCCTCCGGTGAGACCATCACCGGCGTCACCACCATGCGCATCGACGAAGGACTGGACACCGGCGACATCCTGCTGCAACGCGCCGTGCCCATCGCGCATGACGACACGGCGGAAACCCTGGCTCCCAGGCTCGCCGCACTGGGCGCCGACCTGATGGCCGATACGCTGCGCGGCCTCGAAGCCGGCACCATCGAGCCGCGGCCGCAAAACCACGAGCACGCCACGTTCGCGCCTCTGCTCAAGAAGGAAGATGGCCTTATCGACTTCGCGAAGACCGCACGTGAGATTCACAATCGTCTGCGCGGCTTCCAGCCCTGGCCGGGCATCTACAGCACCTTCCGCGGGAAGCAACTGGCCATTCAACGCGCCCGGGTTGCGGAAGGCTTCTCTTCGCTGACGCCCGGTGAACTGCATGTCGAAGGCGAACGCATGCTGGTGGGATGTGGTGAGGGCACCGTGCTGGAACTGCTGGACGTCCAGCCGGAAGGCAAGAAGCGCATGGCCGCGCGCGACTTCCTGCACGGCTATCGCCCGCAGCCCGGGGAGCGCCTTGGCGCGGCAGCCTGATGCCGGTCTCACCTGCCCGCGCCGCCGCCTTCGACATCCTGTTGCGCGTGGACCGGCAATCCGCCTGGACGGATGAGCTGTTGCACTCGCGCATGCTCGACCCGCTCTCACCCGCCGATCGCGCCCTCACCACCGAGCTGGTGATGGGTGTGCTCCGCTGGCGCTCGCGACTGGACGCTGTACTGGCACCCCTTTCGCGCCAGGCCCTGGCCAAGCTTGATGCCGAAGTACTGCTGGCGCTGCGGCTCGCGGTTTATCAGCTCGGATTTTTGGACCGCGTACCCGTACACGCTGCCGTGGATGAAAGCGTCGAGTTGACCAAGCGTGCGGGCAAGCGTTTCGCCGCGCCCTTCGTCAATGCCGTGCTGCGCCGCCTGGCGAAAAATGCCGGCAGCCTGAAGCCTGCCGCACAACCGCCGGGCGACGCTTCGGAACTGGCTGAACAGTTTGCGCATCCGCCGTGGCTGGTGGAGCGCTGGGCCGGTCGATTCGGTCTCGAAACCGCAACTTTGCTCTGCCAATTCGACCAGCGACCACCGCAGGCCGTGCTGCGGGTCGACGATCCTGCGGTTGAATCGGACCTCACTGCGGCCGGCATCAAGCTCACGCCCGGTGTGCTGGTCTCAACCGCGCGGCGCGTCGTGAGTGGAGACGTTACCGTCACGCCTGTCTTCGCCAGCGGCCGCGTCCACTTTCAGGATGAGGCCTCGCAGCTTGTCGCGCTGCTGGTAGGGGGCGGCCGGCGCATCCTCGATTGCTGCGCTGCGCCCGGCGGCAAGTGCGCTGCCATCGCCACGCGCCATCCCGAGGCGCTCGTGATCGCCACCGACCTTCACCCGCATCGCGCCCGCCTGCTCCGCCTACAAGTGCGCGCCTCCAACGTGCGCGTCATGGCCGCCGATGCCACGTGCCTGCCCTTCGCCGGCGGTTTCGACGCCGTGCTCGCGGATGTGCCTTGCACGGGCACGGGCACGCTCGCGCGCAATCCCGAAATCAAGTGGCGTCTGCGGCCGCAAGACCTTCCTGACCTTCATGCCCGGCAGGTTGCCATTCTCTCCGCCGCGCTGGCCCAGGTCACGGCGGGCGGGCGCGTCATCTACTCCACCTGCTCGCTCGAACCGGAAGAAGACGAGCAAGTCGTGGAAGAGGTGCTGGCCCAGCGGAAGGATGTGCGCCTCATCGACTGCGGCCCAGAACTCGCGCGCCTTCGCGCCGACGGACTGCTCGTCTGGAGCGATGTCGATTCGCTCCTCCGCGGTCTGTACCTGCGCACGCTACCCGGCGTGCATCCCTGCGACGGCTTCTTCGCAGCGATTCTGGAACGTGGCCGCCTATGATCGCAGAGGCGCACCTTGCTGTGTCTCCTGCGTCTCAGCGTGTGATTTCGAAGTGCACGACGGTGCCCGGCGTCACCCGCGTGCCCGGCGCCGGCATCTGCCGGCTGACGACGGTGGGCTTGGCGATGGAGGTTGGATCCCCGGTCTTGGGCTCGCCGAACACCACGGTGACGTTGCCCACCAGCAGCCCCGCCTGCTCCACCGCCGCTGACGCCTCGGCCAGCGGCTGTCCCACCAGGTCGGGCATGACGAAGGCTTCCGTATCGCGCGGCGCGGTCACCAGCAGGTTCACACGCGGCGATGCGGTCGGGCCGCCGTAGGGCGGCGGGCTTTGCGCCACCACCTGGTCTTCCGGCAGATCGGGCAGATGTACGACGGCGATGTTGCCCACCTCCAGCCCCCGCCGCACCACGTTGATCTCGGCGACGCGCAAGCTCTGGCCCACCACGCTCGGAACTTCGGCGCGCTGCGAGCCCAGGCTCACCGCCACCCGCACGCGCCATCCGCCGCGCACTTTCGTGCCCGCAGGCGGCTGCTGCGAAACGATGTGCCCTTCGGGCACGTCGGCGCTGTAGAAACGGCCTTCGATTTCGAGCCGCAATCCCTGCGTACGCAGCCGGCGCTCCGCCTCCACCGGCGCCATGCCCACCAGCCTGGGGATCTCCACTTCGTGCCCGTGGATGGCCCAGCGCATGGCCAGCAATCCCGACACCATGGCCACGAAGACCAGCGCCACACCCAGCAGCAGTCCGCGGAAGACGCTCTTCGCCGTCATCGTTCTAAGCCAGTGTGCCAGAGCGCGGCTTCCGTGAGAAGATGTGTTTCTTCATTTCCCGGCGAACGCCGCACGCGTCCGCGGAAAGGACTCTGCTCATGACCCGCGAAGAGATCGTGCGCAAGCAGAAGGAATTCATCTTCCCCTCGGTCGCGACCTACTATCAGGAGCCGTTGCCGCTCGACCGCGGCTTCATGCAGCACGTCTGGGACACTGACGGGCGCAAGTACCTGGATTTCTTCGGCGGCATCGTCACCATCAGCGTGGGCCACGCCAACCCGCGCATCACCGAAAAAACCAGGGCGCAGATTGAAAAGCTCCAGCACGTCTCCACCTGCTTCCCTACCGAGCCGATGGTGGCGCTGGCGGAAAAGATCGCGGAGATCACGCCCGGCGCGCTCAAGAAATCGTTCTTTACGAACAGCGGCACCGAGGCCAATGAGACCGCGGTGCAGGTCGCGCGCATGCACACCGGCAACTTCGAGATCGTGGCGCTGCGCCACGGCTACAGCGGCCGCTCGTCGATGGCCCGTGCCATGACCGGCCTGCACACCTGGCGCAAGGGCACCATCGAAGTCGGCATCGTGCATGCCATGAATCCCTACTGCTACCGGTGTCCCTTGGGTCTGAAGTACCCGGAGTGCGACATCGCCTGCGTCAACGACATCGAGCAGGTCATCCAGACTTCGACTTCGGGCCGCATCGCCGCGCTGCTGGCCGAGCCCATCCAGGGCGTCGGCGGCTTCATCACTCCGCCCAAGGAATACTTCAAACTGGCCTTCAACATCGTGCGGCAGTACGGCGGCGACTTCATCGCCGACGAAGTGCAGACCGCCTGGGGCCGCACCGGGCACAAGTGGTTCGGCATCGAGCACTGGGAAGTCGAGCCCGATATCCTCACTTCCGCCAAGGGGCTGGCCAACGGCATCCCCGTGGGCCTGACCGTCGCCCGGCCCGAGATCGCCGACTCTTTCCAGGGCCTGACCATCTCCACCTTCGGCGGGAACCCCGTAACCTGCGTCACCGCCAAGGCGGTCATCGATCTCATCGAGGAGGATGACCTGCGCACCAACGCGGCCGTGGTCGGCGGCTACTTCCGGGAAAAGCTGGAAGAGCTCAAGGAGAAGCACCCGCTGATCGGTGACGTGCGCGGCATGGGCCTGATGCAGGCGCTGGAGCTAGTGGCCGACCGCAAGTCGAAAGAGCCGGCCACGCAAGCTACGCTTGCCCTCATGGAAGAAGCGCGCAAGCGCGGCCTGCTCATCGGCCGCGGCGGGCTGCACGGCAACGTCATTCGCATGTCGCCGCCGCTCAACATCGCCCGGAGCGATGTGGACGAGGCCGCGCGCATCCTCGACCAGTGCTTCGCGGCGGTGGAGGAAGTTCGGATGGCAGGCGCGGCGCGCTAGCCCCAACCGTCGGTAGAGATTGGCCATGTACAGAGATCTTCGACGCTTCTCTGGAGCTCTATTTCGTCAGTGGTGGCTGGCCACCCTCGCGGTGCTTGGCTTCGGCTCTACAATTGCAACTTACCTTCCTGCCTTTTATTCACGCTTTCCAGATTTCCTCGCTGGGTGCCCCTTGTTGTATTCGCCGTTGCATTCTTTGTTGCTTCCTTTCGACTCTTCCTTCAACAGGAGGAGAAGATTCAGCTGCTACAAGAAAGGGTGGGTTCCCTGGCGCAACGCGGTGCAGAACTTGTCATACATCCGCGCCGATCCATGTTCTACCGTTTGGCGGATCCAAACACGCGAGCAGTGCATGGTATCTGTATTCGACTCGAGCTGTTGGTTGAAAACCGCGGCAATCGGCATTCGACCGTCAATAAATTTGATTTAGCAATCCCCGAACTGAAAAAGAGCTATTCCGACCTTCGGCAACTGCGCAAGACGGGGGTTCAAACAACTACCGCGCACGTCGGAATAGCGGGCACAGACTTGGCGCCCGGTGATGTTTTAACGGTGGAGGCCGAGAAGACAATCGGCCCAGGTCAGCTTGTCTTCTTCGTCAACGACATCCCTGAGAAGGACACACACTTTCTGAGTTGTGTGCTTACGCTGCGGGATACAATCGGCGGCTCTGAATCACACACATTTGAGACTCCAGAATATGGGCATGGAACGTGGTAGCAATGGCCCCATGTCACGGATGTTAGAGGTCATCCCCAGGCGCGCAGCGCCGAAACAGATTAGCCCAGCCCGTAAGGGCTGGGTCCGCAAGCGAAGAAACGATAAAGCCCGCGAACCGGGCGGCACTATTCGAACAGGTACCGCGGATCAAACTCGATCCGGAGGCGTTTCAACAAGGCAATGAATTCCTGCTTGAAATCCCTCCGCCGGTGATGTTCCTCCTGGCTCTCGATGTATTCCGTCACGCTCGCCAGATTCGAGACGCTCACGCTGAATGCTCCATACCCTCGTTGCCACGCGAACTCACGCCCTTGCTCCCCCATCCACTTCGACGAATTCGACTTCAACAGGTTCACGGCTTTGGCGATCGACAAATCCGCCGGCAACGCCGCGAGTATGTGCACATGGTCTTCGGTTCCGCCAATCGCCATCGGATGCCCTCCGATGTTTCTCGCAATCCCAGCGAGGTAGGCCCATAGCCGCTTTTGAATCTCCCGCGGAATCATCGGCCGGCGCTCGCGGGTGCTGAAGATGATGTGCAGATTGTTGCTGACAAAGGATTGCGGCACGTTGCCTCCCTGTGTCGCCCGCTCCGCGGGCTCGCCGCATCCTACCCCTACCCTGACCCAGCCCTTACGGGCTGGGCTAATCTGTTTCGGCCCTGCGGGCCTGCGGCCTGCTAGCCGCCTCGCATTACTTTTTCCATTGAAAAATCTCTTGACAGCTGCTTTCTTAAGTGATATTATTATTTTGTGCGGTTCTCATACCGCTAAGTCCTTGGGAATCAAAGACCGAGGACTTAAGCTCTTTGAAATCAAGGATTCTCCGCAGACCACAGCCTGTAACTCCTGTGTTTTCAAAGACCGTGGGTATAGGGGGAGGGGGTCTTCCTTAGGGCCGAGCCTTCGGCTGGCGGCTGATTCCCACTAATGCGCTTCCCCGTCGCCCGGGGTTTCGTCCGGCGTATCGATTTTCTGGGCGATGGCGGTGGGCGGCACGGGCGGCGCGGGAATGAACTCTTCGCCGTCGCGCCCCTCGAGCGCCACCTTCATGAAGTCGATCCAGATAGGCAGCGCGGCCACCCCGCCGGTTTCCCTCGCGCCCAGGGTCTTTTTCTCGTCGAAGCCCACCCAGACGCCGCAGGTGAGCGAGGGCGAGAAGCCCATGAACCAGGCGTCGGTGAAGTCGTTGGTGGTGCCGGTCTTGCCGGCGAGCGCGTGGCCCAGCGACTTGGCGCGCACGGCGGTGCCGAACTGCACCACGCCCTGGAGCATCATGGTCATGATGCGGGCGGTGCGGGCGGAGATGACGTCGCGCACTTCGGGGAAGTTCTCCTCCAGCACGCGGCCGTCGTAATCGGTGACGCGGCGGATGTAATGCGGAGTCACGCGCACGCCGTCATTGGGAAAGACGGCAAACGATGCCGTCTGTTCGGCGAGCGTGACTTCGGCTGAGCCCAGCGCCACCGGCAAGTAGGGCGGCATCGGTGAAGTGACGCCAAAGCGTCGCGCCGTGTCGATGACTCTGTTGATCCCGACCGCCTCGGCCACTTTGACCGCGGGCACGTTGCGCGACTGGGCCAGCGCCCGTCGCAGCGTGATGGCGCCTTCATACTTGCCGTCGTAGTTGCGGGGCGCGTAGGGTCCGCCGCCGGAAACGAATACGGTCGGCGCATCGATGACCACGTCGTTCGGCGACATGCCCTCCTCGATGGCGGCCGTATAGACGTAGGGCTTGAAGGAGGAGCCTACCTGGCGCAGGGCTTGCGTGGCGCGGTTGAACTTGGATTCATCGAAGTCGCGGCCCCCGACCATGGCTTTGATGTCGCCGGTCGCGTTGTCCATGGCCAGCAACGCGCCTTGCGCGCCGGAATCCTGCTCCAGGACGGCCTTCGCACGGTCCGCGCCCTCCAGAGAGACGACGCGCACATAGACGATGTCCCCGACTTCGAGCAGTTTGTCCGGGGAGCGGCGCCCGGTCCAGGCGATATCGGAAGGCGCCAGCTCCGCCATCCGTTTGCCCAGCTTCACAGTCGCGGTGGCTGGTGTCACTTGGGTAACCAGCGCATGCACGTAGCTGCCCGGCTCGATGGGTTCGCTCCAGTCCGGATGCCGCCAGGCCTCGAGGGTTTCGCCCATGCGCAGCACATTGCGCAATTTGCCCTTCCAGCCGTGGCGGCGCTCGTAGGCAGCCAGGCCGTCGAGCACCGCTTTATTGGCGGCTTTCTGCAGTTCGAGATTGAGCGTGGTGTAGACGCGCAGGCCGCCACGATGGACCTCGTCGCTGCCGTACTTCCGTTCCAGGTACTGGCGAACTTCCTCGACGAAGTAGGGCGCCAGGCTGTTGGTGGGAACGTTTACCTTCAGGCGGATGGGCGAGGCTTTGGCGCGCGTGGCCTGCTCGGCGGTGATCTTTCCGTCCTCCAGCATCGCGTTGAGCACCAGGTTGCGGCGGGCCAGCGCGCGCTCCGGCCGATTGATGGGAGAGAGCGATTCCGGGCTCTGCGGCAGCCCGGCCAGAAGCGCCGCTTCCTCCAGCGTCAGGTCGCGCGCCGGTTTCGAGAAGTAGTATTGCGAGGCGGATTCGAAACCGTAGTTGCCATGGCCCAGATAGATCTGGTTGGCGTACATGGTGAAAATCTGGGCCTTGGTGAAGCGGCGCTCGATCTGGATGGCGAGCAGCGATTCCTGAATCTTGCGGCCCAGTTTCCGGTCGGGGGAAAGAAACAGATTGCGCGAGAGCTGCATGGTGAGCGTGGAAGCGCCCTGCTGCATGCGGCCGGAGACCAGGTTGCGCCACGCCGCGCCGGCCACGCGCCAGACATTGACGCCCCAGTGGCTCTCGAACTCCTTGTCCTCGATAGAGAGGATGGCCTCGCGCAGGACTACCGGATAGTCGTCATAGGAGGCGATGATGCGCCGCTGCAGCGCGAACGAGCCGATCACGCGCCCGCGGTCGTCGTAGAGCTCGGTGACCGCGCTGGGCCGATAGTGCTCCAGTTCGGCGACCTGCGGCAGGTCGGTGGTGTAGACGAGCAGCAGGCCGGCGCCGGCGCCGGCCACGACCGCCGCCATCAGCAGAAAGGCGATCAGGACTTTGCCGACCAGCTTCCTGCGGGGAGCCTGTTCGGAAGGGGTTAGCGACTCGAAGGGTTCCATCTACTACTACGCGTGCCGGAGCATACCAAGAATACAGTGGCTAGTGGTCAGTGGCTAGTGGCTAGAGAAAGGCCAGCTCTCGGTTCTCAGTTCTCAGTGTCCCAGTTCTCAGAGGATTGGACACCACAACCATCGTTCCGAGGCCCGGGATGTGAGACCTTCTGAACCCCTACGACTTGCGGCCTTTTACGAGATCAAGGGCGCGCTTCAGGACGTCATCCTCGCGTGCGCCCGGTTTGGCGGGTTCCTCGGGACCTTCCGCCTCGCCCTCCCCCTCGAGGTCGAACTGGTCCTGGGCGGAAGCGACGACCACGTTGGGAGTGACGGCGTTGTCCTGGATGGCCTTGCCGCCGGGCGAGTAGTACTTGGCGACCGAGAGGATGAGGGCCGACCCGTCGCCGATCTCAATGATCTTCTGCACCGAACCCAGTCCGAAAGTACGCCCGCCGACCACATCGCCGCGAGCGTTCTCCAGGACGGCTGCGGCAACGACCTCGGCTGCGCCCGCAGTACCGCGGTCCACCAGCACGACCAGCGGCAGGCTGGTGATGGCCTTGGCCGGATCGGCGGTGAAGGTCTCACGCGCATACTTCTGCCCTTCGAGGTAGGCGATAACGCCACGGTCGAGGAACAGGTTGGCTACGGCGACGCCCTCGGAGAGTTCGCCTTCCGCGACGCCGCGCAAGTCCAGCACCAGGCTTTTGGCGCCGGCATTCTCCAAAGCGCGGATCTTGGAAGCAATCTCCTGGGCGCGGCCCTTGCCCAGGGTCTCGACCTTGAGGTAGCCGACGTCGCCTTCGAGCACGCGCTCGGAGACCGGCGGGACACGCACCAGGTCGCGCGTGACCGTGATTTTCTGCGGCTCGTTGCGGCGGGCACGCACGATGGAGAAGGTGATGTTGGAACCCACCTGCCCGGGCATCAGGTTCTGGATCTCGGCCAGGGACATCTCGCGGGTGGAGCGACCGTCGATGGCCTCAATGATGTCCCCACCCTCGACGCCCGCCTTGGCCGCCGGACCGCCGGGGATGACCGAGATGACCGCCGCGTAGCCGAAGCGCTTGGAGAGTGTGGCGCCGATGTTGCCCTTGCCGTCGGCGCGGTGCTGCTTGTAGAGGCGATACTCGGAGGGATTCAGGTAGCTGGAATTGGCGTCCAGCGACTCCACCAGACCGTGCAGCGCGCCGTCGGTGACCTGGGTCATGTTGGGCTCTTCGACGTACTCGCTGCGGATGCGCTGCAGCACTTCGCCGTAGACGCCCAGTTGGCGATAGGCGCCGTCGCCCGAGGCCGCGCGCACGCCCAACCCGCCCAGAACAGCAAACAACGCCACTACTGCGGAGGTTCCTATGAGGATGGCTTTCAGTCGCCTGGACATCTTCCTATCTGATCCCTGCTTTGGTGAACTCGCCCGAAATCGGCCGCCTTCTGAGGACGATTATACGGTATTTGGATGCTGGAGCCACGAAGGAGGTTCGTTGAAGGTGGAGTGGGCGAGGGTTCTTTCGGGCCGGCCGGCCCTCTGCGGCCTTTCCCTCAGAGTCCTTCCACCTGAGAAGCCGACCGTGCCGCGCTGCTCGCCGTGGGCTTGGGAGCCGGGAGCGAGGCTTCGGGGCGCTGTTGACCGGCAGGCAGGCGTACGGTGATGAGGGCCCCGCCATCAGGATGGTTGGCGGCGGTGACGGTGCCGCCGTGGGCCTCAACGATGCGTTGCACAATGGCGAGTCCGAGGCCGGTTCCTCCCTTGCGCCGGGTGTAAAACGGCTCGAAGACGCGCGGCAGATCGACCGGGGTGAAGCCCGGGCCGGAGTCGCGGACACGCCACTCCAGCCAAGGTTGCGAATCCATGGAACCTAGCGCGGCCTCGATGATGACCTTTCCGCCGGTGGGCGTGTGCTGGATGGCGTTTTCCAGCAGATTCTGAAAGACCTGGGCCATGCGGTCACGATCCATCGCGACGCCGGAAAGGTCTTTGGGTACACGGTTTTCGATGGTGATGCCGGCGCGGCGTGCCAGGGCCTCGCACGACATGAAGGCCTGGGCCACGACGTCGCGGGGCGGGACGGGAGTGAGCTGCATGCTGACGGGCTTGCCGTACTCGAGCAGGTCGCGCATCAGCGCCTCGAGGCGAGCGAGTTCGCGGCGGAGGGGCGTGAGGTAGCGTTCGTACTCGGGTTTCTGGCCGTGGCGGGCCTCGAAGGAATCCACGGTGGCAGAGATGGCGAACAGCGGATTGCGAACCTCGTGGGCGACGTCGCCCACCAGGTTGCCGAGCGCTGCCAGGGTCTGCTGGCGGGTCAAGGTTTCCTGCAGGCGCACGGTCTCGGTGATGTCGCGCAGGACCAACAGCGTGCCGGCGCCGGTTCGTGGCAGCTCCAGCGGAAGGGCGGCGACGTCCCATACCGTGCCGGAGGCAGAGTCCGTGATGGTGGAGGTTAAGCGTTCGCCCTGGAGTTGACACTGCGCGGCGAGTTGGGCGGCGGCCTGGCAGAGCGGGCCGCTGCCGACTTCGGCCAGCCGCAGTCCAGGGTAGGTCCTGAGTTCGCCGCCCAGCGACTCGACGGCGGCGCGGTTGAGGCGGACGACGCGCCCGTCACCGTCGAGGACGAGGATGCAGGCCTGCAAGGCATCGAAGGTCTGACGCCATTCGACGGCGGCCCGTTGGAGAGCCTCTTGTGCGCGCTTGCGCTCGGTGATGTCTTCGGCGAAACCCAGAATCAAACGCCCGCCCCGGACTTCGAGGCGGTCGACGGACAAATCGACCCAACGAAGCTCTCCGTCTTTGCGCACGATTGAAGTCTCGTAGCGGTCCTGAGGCCGGTCGGCACTGAGGCGCGAGGTGGCCAAAGAGCGCATGGCCGCGGCCCGTTCCGGCCCGACGAGGTCCCAGGGCCCCATGCCTAGGAGCTCGTCGCGCGAGTAGCCGGAGATGGCCTCCGCGGCCGGGTTCACGTAGATGAAGCCGTCGGCATTTTGGAGATAGATGGCAGCCGGAGCGGTGTCGGCCAGCAACCGGAACCGCTGCTCGTTATCCCGCAGGTCGCGTTCTATGCGCTTGCGCTCCGTGATGTCGGTGGCCAGCACCAGGCGCGCAGGGCGTCCGCCGAATTCCAGGTCGTGGGAAACGACCTCGACGTCAATGATGCGGCCGTCCTTGAGAATGTGCCGCCACTCTCCGGGACGCAGTTCGTATTCGCCGCGGTCCGCGGCGCGCAGCTGTTCCAGGAGACGGGGAACGTCTTCGGGCGGGCGGATGTCCGTGATGCGCAGGCGCAGGAATTCGTCGCGGGAGTAGCCGTATTTGCGGACGGCGGCCTGGTTGACCTCGAGGAAGGAGAGGGTTTCCGTGTCGAAGACCCACATGGGCTGAGGGCTGCTGGCGAACAGCAGGCGGAAGCTGGCTTCACTGTCGCGCATTTTCTGCTCGGCGCGCTTGCGCTCGGTGATGTCGAGGTGGCAGCCCAGCATGCGCACGGGCTTGCCGCGGGTGTCGCGCAGCACGTCGGCCTGGGTGTAGATCCAGCGATAGGAGCCGTCCTTGTGGCGGAAGCGAAACTCGGCCTCGTGTTTGCCCTGCGGGTTGGCGAGGAAGGCGCGGACCTTTTGCAGCGTGGGTTCGAGGTCGTCGGGATGGACGCGAGTCTCCCACTCCTGAAAGGAATCAGAAATCTCGTCCTCGGCATAGCCGATCTGGCTCTTCCACTGGGGAGAGTAGACGACCTGGTTGGTGAGCAAGTCCCAATCCCACAGGCCGACGTTGGCAGCCTCGGCGGAGAGGCGCAAGCGGGCTTCGCTCTCGCGGAACGCCTGCTGGGCGCGCTCGCGCTCGGTGACGTCGTGGGCCATGCCGCGCACGATGGGGCTCGCCATACCTTCGGACCGCAGGGTGTTGGCGTACTCCCAGATGCGCTTTTCGCCGCTGCGGGTCTGGACGAGCATGCGCCCGCGGGCCGAGCCTTCCCGCTCCAACTGGTCGATGTACTGGTCGAAGGCGGGCCGAACCTCGGGGGCCAGGATGTCGCGGATGTTCATGCGGAGGAGATCCGGCAGCTCGTAGCCCAGGATGCGAGAGGCGGCAGGATTGGCGGAGAGGATGCGGCCGCCGAGCAGGTGGGTGCAGATGAGGTCTTCGCTGTTCTGGATCAGATCGCGGTAGCGGTCTTCGCTTTCGAGGAGGGCTTCCTGGGCCTGCTTCTGCTCGGTGATGTCGCGGGCCACGACGAGGTAGCAATCCTGGTCTGCAAGCCGGATGAGTTCCGCGCCCAACTGGCCGAAGCGCACCCTGCCTTGCTTGGTGCGGAAATAGAAGTCGAGGTCGCGGACGCTGCCCTGGCGGCGAAGCGCCTCCACCATGGCCGCGCGCTGATGGGGATCGACCGTGATGCCGAGCTCCAGCGAGTTGCGGCCCAGAACTTCGCTGCGGCTATAGCCGGTCATGCGCTCGAAGGCCTGGTTGACCTCGAGGAAGCGGCCGTCGTCGAGACGGGCGATGGAAAGGGCATCGGGGGCGGCGTGGAAGGCCTTGTGAAACTTCTCTTCCGACGCCCGCAACGCTTCTTGCGCGCGCCTGCGCTCGGTGATGACCACACCGGAAGGAACCAGGTATTCGACGGTGCCGTCGAGACCGAGCAGAGGATGAATGCAGAAGTCGAGGGTGATGAACCGGCCTGCCGCCACGCGTATGTCCACGTCGTAGCGCACGGTCTCTCCGGCCGCCGCGCGCTGAACCGCCGCACGCAACTGTTGCTGCACTGATTCCGCGTACGACCACCAGTAGGTTTCCTCGACCGGCTTCCCCAGGACGTCCTCGCTGCGCAATCCGGCGGCTTCGAGGGCATTGCGGTTGGCTTCGAGGACCTTGCCGTCCGGAGTCAGCAAGGCCACGAACATGTGCGGGCCGAGCCCATCCAGGACGCGGCGGAGGTGCTGCTCGCTCGCCTGGAGCTTCTCTTCGGCCTGCTTGCGGGCGGTGATGTCCCTGAAGACGCCGATCATGCGCTCCAGGTCGCCGCCGGGGGTGAAGAAGCAAACCCCCTGGTCGCTCATCCAGCGGTAGGCGCCGTCCTTGTGGCGGAAGCGGTACTCGGCAGAATAGTTTCTGCGCTCGAGCGTGCACTGCTCCAGTTCAGTGACGGCACGCTTCACATCATCGGGATGAATGCGGCTGGTCCAGCTTTCAATGTCGGCGCCCATCTCCTCAGGCGAGTAGCCGAGCACACCCGAGAGATCGCCCTCACAGACAAAGCTGATGCCCGGCCGCCATTCGTAAACAATCTGGCCGATGGCCTGGACGAGGGCGTGATCGCGCTCAGCCAGCTTGTTCCGCTCCGCCTCGGCCTGCCTGCGGGCGGTGATATCGATGGTGGTCCCTTCAATCACCTCCTGGCCGCCCTCGTCGGAGACGAGGGTGCAGTTTTCCAGGGTCCAGACGAGGGCGCCGTCCTTGCGGCGGAGGAGGCCTTCGAAGTTGGTGAGCGAGCCGTCCCGACGCAGGCGGGCAATGGCCGCCTCTCGCTCCGCCGGGTCCACATAAAAGGCGAGGGCCGGGACCGAGCAGGCTTCTTCCGGCGAGTCATAGCCGAAGATGTCGGCGAAGGTCTGGTTGCATTCCAGGATGCGCCCGCTCACGGTGCTGCGGAAAGTGCCGACCGGGATGCGGTCGAGCAGCCGGCGATGGGCAGCCTCGCGGTCGTGCGGGATTCGCTGGCTCACGCGAGCACCCCCGTGGGCCGGGCGCTCGCAGAAACGAGGCGACGTAGGCTGCGGACCTGTTGCCGCAGAATGTACTCCCGACAAGCGTCCAGATTCAACAGGAGGAGCGCCCGCAGCACGGGCACACCCGCGCGTCGTCCGGAATCAAGACAACGGCGTCCGGGTTCTGGATGCAAAAGGCCCCTAAGTTCTTTTGAATCGGGTTCTGGCAACAACTCCCCGGTTGCAAGTGCACGTGGCTGTCCAAAGGCAGCGACGGATGACGGTTGCAGCGCTAGCCGGCTGCGGGCGCAGAGGCCTCGCGGCGGTAAAGACCCGGCAGATAGGCACAGCAGGGCTCCTCGGCGAAGACGTCGCGGGAGGTGGCGTAGGCGCGGGCGCGGGAGCCTCCGCAGATGTCGTTGAACTCGCACAGGCCGCATTTCCCTTTCAGATTCCTGGGGTCGCGCAGGGAAAGGAACAGGGGCGAGCGCTGGTAGATCTCGGCCAGCGGCTGGGTGCGGATATTGCCGGCCGAGAGCGGGAGGAAGCCGCTGGGATAGACCTCGCCGACGTGGGAAACGAACATGAAGCCCTTAGCGTCGTTGACGCCCTGGCGGGCGCGGGCAATCTCTTCGAAGATGGCGCCGTTGACCGAGCCCTCGCCATTGGCGCGGGCCGCGGCCTTCTGCTGGAGCACGAAGCGGCGGTAGTGCATGCCTTCGGTGGTCTTGATGTGAAAGCGGGTGCGGCCGGAACTTTCGTACGACCAGAGCTTGCGGAAGACCTGCTCGGCTTCGTCGGGCGAGATCATGTCCTCGAGCTGGCCGCGGCCGGTGGGCACCAGGAAAAACACGCTCCACAGCACGATGTGCAAGCGGTCGAGCAGGGCGACCATGTTGTCCAGGTCGTCGAGGTTGCGGCGGGTGACGGTGGTGTTGATCTGCAGGGGCAGATGGCAGTCGCTGGCCCAGCGCACGGCGGACAGGGCACGCTCCCAGGCGCCGGGCACGCCGCGGAAAGCGTCGTGGATCTCGGGCGTGGAAGCGTCCAGGCTGACGGCCAGCCGGGCCAGGCCGCGGCGCTTCAATTCCTCGATGGCCTCGCGCGTGAGCAGCGGGGTGGCGCTGGGAGTGAGCGAGGCGCGCACGCCACGCTCGGCGGAGTACTCGACGATGTCATAGATGTCGGGGCGCTTGAGGGGATCGCCGCCGGTGAGCACGAAGACCGGGACTTCCCAGGCGGCGACCTGGTCGATAAGGCCGCGAGCCTCGACGGTGGAGAGCTCGAGCGGGTGGCGCAAGGGCTGGGCGCAGGCGCGGCAGTGGGCGCAGGTCAAATCGCAGGCCTGGGTGGTTTCCCAAATCAGCACCAGCGGGCGCTGGTTGAAGTCGAACGGACGCCGGGGCACGGCCATCATTTCGCGATCCATCGCACGCTCCCTCTGTTCCGGACCTGATTCGCCTGCCTCATGAATGCCTTCCCTGTGTGAGCGGCGACAAGATGCCGCCACGACAGCCGGCGAGGATGCCGGCGCTACAGCTCAGCTCCTGGTCTCCTCTTCCTCTTTCACCATCTCCATGGAGTGCAGATGGACGATCCAGCCGGTCTCGGGATGCATTTCGGCGCGGATGCTGTAAGTTTCGCGGCGCGCCACGTATCCCTGCTTTTCGAGAGCGAGCACACGGGCGTGGAAGCTCTCGGCGTCCCACTCGCGCACCGTGATGGCTTTCGACATCGTGAACCCCGGACGTGCCGCAACAGTCACCATGAGTTCAGGCCGTGGCCGCGCGGGTCTCCACCTTTTCCTCGAGCTTGGCGGCGCGCGGGAACAGCAGATTGTTCTCCAGGTGGATGTGGCGATGCAGGTCCTGCTCGAATTCCTGCAGTCCCTGGTAGAGAGCGCGCCAGCTCATGCAGGCCTCGGCAGGAACGGCGTAGCCGGCGGCCAGGCTGCGAAGGGCCTTGAGCGTTTCCCCGGCCGAATCGTGCTCGTGCATCATCATGCGAATGGGGTTGAGCACGGTACCGAACGGAGGAGGCAGGACGGGCTCATGCCGTGTCACGCGCTTCTCCAGGTCGGTGATGTAGGGGAACAAGACCTGCTCTTCGCGTGCCATATGCATGTGCAACTCGCCGGAGAGCGCGCGGAACAGGTCGCGCATACGGAACAGCTCGGGGCGCTTCTCGCCATGCGCGTCACAGACCTTGCGCAGCAGCTCTTCCAAACGGGCGGTTTCGCGACGCGTGAAGTAATGATGATGATTGACGATATAAGCGACGAGCCCGAACAAGGGCTCGTTCATCCAGTCGCGCTCCCGCTCCTGGGCGATGGCGGCGCGCTCTTCCAGCCGCTGCGCCACCTGCTCCACGGGGACCTCCGCCTTGCGGCACGCCTGCTCCAGGGGAACCTGTCCGCCGCAGCAGTAGTCGATACCCAGCTCTTCGAACACCGGCAAGAGCGCGGGCGTTTCCAGGGCCAGTTCGCCAACCGTCTTCTTCGGGTCCAGATTCATGATTGCCCTCCACGCAGACGAGAATAAGGGACCGAAGGGCCGAGAACCGTGACTCGCGTCACCCGGGGATGTGACAAATGTCACAAGGCGGCAGCGAAGGCGAGTTAACGTCGATGCAGGTTGCGCACCCGGTCGTAGGCGGCGTCGAGGTCGGTGGTGAGGAGGCTGACGACCCGCAGGCAGGCATCGGGGTGGTCCTCCAGGTAATGGAGGAACTCCTGGCGGGGGAAGAACACCGCCTCCACCGGCGAAATGGCGCAGGCGGTGACCTCATGGGGGCGGCCGGAGAGCACGGCGCTGAGGCCCAACATCTCGCCCGGGCCGGCGACTTCCAGCAGCAGGGTCTTGCCGCGGGGTGAGGACACCGAGAGCTTGACCCGCCCGGAACGCACCAGCAGGGCGCCCTCGGCCATCCGCCCCTCCTCGAACAGAACCGCACCTTCCGGGTAGCGGCGCACCTGGCGAGTGCCGTTCAGGTCGTGCCAGGGATCCGCGTCGGCCGGGGAAGCGAAAGCCCGGTCGGCATGCTGGATGTGGGACATTGGCTTGCCTCGTTAGGACTATTGATATCGCTTTGCTAGGGCGAGCGCTGTGACTTAAGTCACCCCGAAAAGTGACAGATGCACATGAGACAGGTGGCGGGAGGGAAACGAAAGCCGGGCTGGCGGCCAGCAAGGGCGGCCGGCAGCAAGCCACGAATGCCGAGCGGGAAGGAGCTTAAGCGCCGACCAGGCTTTCGAGCGCGGTGCGGTCGCGGATGGTGACCGTGGCGCCGCGGACTTCGATAAAGCGGCGTTTTCTGAGGTCGGCGAAAGCGCGGGTCACGGTCTCGCGTGAGGTGCCGATCATCTGCGCGATCTCTTCGTGGGTGAGCGTGAGCTTCAGTTTCAGGCCGCGGCCGGAGTTGTCGTTGGCCGACCACTCCAGCAACAGGCGGGCCAGCTTCTCCGAGGCGGACTGCGACAGGCCCAGCGTGCGGATCTCCTGGTAGGCGGTGTGATAGTTCTGGCTGAGCTGCTGGGCGACGCGCAAGGCGGCATCGCCGTGGCGGCGCAGGAAGTTGAGGAACTCGTCGCGGCGGATGAAGTTGACCTGGGTGGGCTCGAGCAACTCGACGGTGGCCTCGTAGGGCTTGCCGGAGACGGTGCTGCTCAGCCCCAGCACTTCACCCGGCTCCACAATCTTCAGGATGAGCGTCTTGCCCTCGGCCGAAGAGGCGGTGAGCTTGGCCCGCCCCTGGCACAGGATAAACACCCCGCGCGGGTTCTGGCCTTCCACATACAACACGGCGCCCGCGGGATACGAAGCGGTGGAGCGGATGGCTTCCAGGTCCCTGACGGCGGTAGGAGAAAGATTGCAAAAAAGGCGCTTCTCCCTGAGCTCACAGGTGAGGCAACTGTCCAGGATCTGCAGGCCGTAGGGAGTCCGCATGACGACCGCCTAAGCCGACTATATCACCAACCCGCGTGACGCCGCAGGGCGTCAGCCCTGGTTTTGCGTCTGGTCGGCGATCCAGGTGAGCGCACGCATGGCGGCCGGGAAGCCGAGCGTGGTGACCGCCAGCAGAGCCACCTGGCGGAGCTCCTCGGGCTGGATGCCGGCAGCCAGGGCGTTGCGCACGGCCGAATGCGCCGCACCTTCCAGGCCGCCGCCGACGGCCAGCGCCAGCTTGATGAGACGGCGCGTCTTGTCGTCCAGGGGTCCGGCGTGGTGGCAACGGTCGCCCAGCTCGGTGAATGCCTTCCAGACCTCGGGGTAGTCCTTCTTCAATTGCTCGAACTGCGAGGGCAGCATGGCCGTGTTCCTTTCCCGGGGAATCACACCCGTGGCGCGCACCTTACCACAGGCGAAGTCCGGGAAACAGCCGCGGTTCAGGAGCTGCGGAATGCAGGAGCGGTCTGCGGAGAAAACAAGCCCGATTTCAGCAACACCATGAGCAGCGCGAAGTCGCCGGTAAGCTCGCAGGCGGCGATGAGGATGGCCAGCCAGGTGGCGTGCATGCGGCTGTGCACAACGGCCAGCAGGAGAGTGGCCACCAGTCCTACGGCCAGCACCAGGCCAAGGAAGAAGCGGGCATAGCGCCCGACCACCAGCATGCGCACCGTTTCGCGGGCGGCCGGAGACCAGTCCCACATGTGCGCCAGGTACATGGCCAGCAGCACGAAGTTGGTGACCAGCAGGATGTATTCGACCTGGACGAGAAGCGAGGGCGCCGCCTCGCCGAGGCCGGTGAGTTCGCGCAGGGTGAGAGAAAGAGTAGTTCCGCCCAGTGCGGCATAGGTAAGGCACAGCAGTGGGAGCATGCCGGTGTTCCAGAACGGGATAGCGCGGGACGAGTTCATGACGAAGCCGTCGTAAAACATGATGAAGAGGGCGGAGAGACCGGCCAACCACGTCACGGCGGAAGCGGTCGCTCCTTGCGGCTGCCACGGGAGCGGGAAAAACTGCGGCAGCAGCAGAAGGGCTCCGCTCGCGCCGAAGATGCCGGTGGCCCAGATGCCGCGCGCGATCCAGGAGCGGTCCGGCCGCATGGCGGCGCGCCAGAAGCGGGCGGGCCGGCCAAGGTACATGAGGTGGGCGGTGTTCTTGCCCGCCATGACGATGAGGTAGCCCACCAGCATGCCGAGCGCAGGCCCGGTGAGCAGAGAAACCAGGAAGAGGCCGGCGCCGATCTCGCCGAAGAAAAAGGCAGTGCCGATCAGCCAGTTCCACCAGCTCTGACGGTAGTAGCCGTAAGCGAAGCGGTGCGGCGCGATGGCGATGGAAGATTGCGCGCTCATGGTTCCCTCACTCTATTCGTCCAGGTAGTACACGCTGGGCTTGGTTTCGGCTTCGGGCAGGAGCGTCCAGCCGTTACGCTCGCGGATCAACCGCCGCAGGCGTCCGTCTTTCTGGTCGAGGTCGCCAAAGATGCGCGCCTCGGTCGGGCAGGTAACCACACAGGCCGGCTCCAGACCCTGATCCACGCGGTGGGCACAGAACGTGCACTTGGTCATGGTGCCCTCTTCGAACTGGGTAAACTTCACCGCCTCCAGCGGGCTGACCCCATCCCCGCTGTAGCCGTGGGCGAGCAGGCCGCGCTCGATGTAGTGGCGGTTCATGTAGGGGCAGGCTACGGCGCAGGCGCGGCAGCCGATGCAGACGTCCTTGTCCACCATGACGATTCCGTCCGCGCGGATATGCGTAGCGCCGCTGGGACAGACCTGGGCGCAGGGGGCGTCGTCGCAGTGATTGCAGAGCACGGGCAGGAAGGTTCGCCGGGTCTGCGGGTAGGTGCCCACTTCGCGGGTGATGACACGGGCGAAGTGGACTCCGGCGGGTGTGCCGTTCTCCTGCTTGCAGGCCACGGTGCAAGCGTTGCAGCCGATACAGCGTTTGAGGTCGATCACCATTCCCAGTCGGGCCATACGTTCCTCCCCGCTAACCGCCGTGCAAATGACGCAGAATCGCCATGGTCACGACCTGCTCGCCGCCCTGGAGGGGACGGTCGAGCTGATCGGGTTTGAGACTGAGGCCGTCCACCAGGACGGCAAAATCGCCGCGCAGCCGGCCCTCGCAGGTGAGGCAGGCGTAGAGGTTGCCGCCGTCGAGGGTGTCGAGCGAGCGCAGCAGATCCGCTACCGTACCCTCTTCGAACGGGACGGTGCGCCGTGAGAAACCGAGCAGCTTGCGCGCCGTGCCCAGCGCGGCCACATCAATCGTCGGCATCGTGAGCCTCCTGGCCCCATTTCGGGGCGATCTCCAAACGCACGCGCGCGGTGGATTCCAGGCCGCCGGTGGCGTTATCCGTGTAGCGCATGGAGCCGGTGAGCAGCCGGTTGAAGTGGCTGCCCTTGACGCGCACTTCGCGGTTGGTGACGAACTCGCGGGTGATGGCGTTGCTGACTCCCAGCACCTGCGGGTGGATGCCCTCCACCACCTGGGCCACGCCCTCGATGAAGCCGGCCGGTGACGTGAGACGAATGCGGGTGCCGGTGCGGATGCCGAACTTCGCGGCGGTCTTTGAGTTGATGAGGATGCCACCGTGCACCGCGTCCTTTTCGCTGATTTCCGTGAGCCAGGGCATCACCACCGTGTCAGCGAAGGTGTGCAGCACTTCCTTGAAGGTGATGGCGTAGAAGGGATAGCCGCGGGCGCCATCCTCGATGACCGGCGAAGGCTTCCAGAACGGCAGCGGCTTGTAGTTGTCGAACGGCCAATCCTGAACGCCGGCCTGTTCCATTTTCTTGCGCAGATCTTCGCCGGTGCGCTGGATGAACTCGAAGTAGAAAGGCACGCGCAGATTGCCATAGGGCATGAAGGTCTCATCGGCGGTGCGCGGACGGACAGCGTGGCCGTTCTGCTTGAACCATTCCAGGCCGTGATCGTCGCCGTAGATGGAGCGGGCATAGCGGTCCCACAGTTCTTCGACGCTGTAGCGCTTCTCGGGGTCGAGCAGGTACTGCGGCTTTTGCGTGAAGCCGCAGACCACGTTGAGCAGGTCGTTCCAATCGTCGCGGAAGCCCAGCCGCTCCGCCAGTTCGGTGAGGATCTCGTAGGCGTCCTTGGTGTCGCCCAGCGGCTCAACCACCGGCTGGCGCACGGAGTGCCCGGTAACCACGGGCGGCTCCAGGCAATTCAGCAGTGTGGACTCCAGGAACGTCTGGTCGGGCAGGAAGACGTCGGCCCACTCGGTGGATTCCGTGCGGTGGATGTCGATGGCGACCACGAACTTCATGCGGCGCATGATGCGCTCCACCTTGTCCGTCTCGGGCATGTTCCACAGCGGGTTGGAGTGGTAGAGCAGCATGGCCTCGGGCCGGTACTGCAGGCCGAAACGTTCGGGCTCGAGCAGAGTCTCGGTGTTGAGCTGGCCGGCGTCGAAGCCGATGGGAAACCATTCCATCAGGTGGGTGGAATCCGGGGGATACTTGAAGGGCGGCGCCGGGTGGAGCTGGTGCGGCTCCGGCTTGAGCATGCCGTCCTCCCCCGGACTGACGAAGAAGCCACGATGGTCGAGCGGCACGCCCAGGTGGCCGCCGGGCACATCGAGATTGCCCACCAGCATGTTGAACAGCTTGTAGGTCAGGTTGTCGAAAAGGCCGTTGGCGTGCGATTGCGAGCCGCGGTAGTAATTGAGCGCCGCCGGGCGGAAAGGATAGGTCTTGCCTTCGATCTCGATGGTGGCGCCGATCTGAGCCGCGTCCACGAACTCGCGGGCGATGCGACGGATCGTGGCCGCGGGCACGGTAGTGACCTCGCTCATGCGCTCGGGCGTGCAGTTCACCAGCACGTTTTTCCAGAGCTGGAAACCAGTACGGAGCCGCCGGCCGTCCACCAGGAACACGCCTTCGAGCGCCATGGCCTCCGGCGGGACGGCGTCCCAAGCGGCCGGGGCGCCGGTGCGGGTGTCCCACACCTGGGCCTTGCCGTCCTCGCCGCGGAAGAAGTGCCCATCATCCTGGACGAGATAGGGAGCATTGGTGCGGTCGCGCAGGAACTCGCGGTCGAAGCGGTTCAGTTCGTGCACCAGCACGTGGGCCATACCCAGCACGAAGGCGCGGTCGGTGCCCGGCAGAATCGGAATCCATTCGTCAGCCTTGGCGGCGGCTACCGAGCATCGCGGGTCGAGAACGACCAGCTTCATGCCGCGCATGCGGGCATCGGCCATGCGCTTGGAACTGCCGGAAACGTGCAGGTGCGAGGAAAAGCCGTCGCCGGAGCCGATCTGGATCCAGTAATTGCAGCGCTCGTAGTCGTTGATGGCGGCGAAGGAACCATCCACGGATCCGTTCACCGGGTGGTAGGAACCGCCACAGTAATTGCCCAGGGAAGTAAAGAAATTCGGCGAGCCGAACACCGCCGGCCATCCCCAGAGCACGATGCGCTGGAAGTCCCCGATGGCGCAGAGCAGCTTGCGCGGGTCGTCGGCGCGGATCTTGCCCAGCTCGCGGGCGGTGATCTCGAAGGCTTCTTCCCAGGAGATCTTGATCCAGCCGGGATCCTCGCCCGGGCCTTTCCGGGGATTGGTGCGCTTCATGGGATGCAGGATGCGGGTGGCGTCGTAGAGGCGCGCCAGACCGGCGTTGCCCTTGGGGCACAGCTTGCCCAGGTTGTCGGGATTGGTGGGGTCGCCCTCGATCTTGAGCGCCACGCCGTCCTTCACCAGCACCTTGATGCCGCATCCGTGCAGGCACATGCCGCAGGTGCTGGGAACCCACTTGCCCTGATATGCAGAAGCCGCAGTCGCCATGGTTCGCTTCTCCTGGACCGGAATCTCACGGCCCGGACTTGGGAGCGATGCGCAGCGCCGGAAGCAGAGCCGCTCACTCACGCCCCGTCAGGCTTGTGGTCGTTTATAAGCGCGCGCGTCGCAGCAGGCTGTGACTGATGTCACCGGTAGATGTGACTGGCAGCTTCAGGCCACGTAGGTGGTGTCGTGCGGGGGGCGATCCACGACGCGCTCGGGGTGCTCGCGCCGGAAGGACTCGGCAATGTGGCAGTTCCAGCACACCGGCTGGTGGGTGGCGAAGACTTCCGGCAGGCGCTCAGGATGCACCTCGTCCCACTGCACGGTACGGCGGTCGGGGGAGAGCAGCGCGGGCCGCTGCTTGAGCCAATCGACGGTGGCGATGGACTTGCCGCAGAAAACGCAGCCCTTGCCTTCATACCAGCGGGCCACGATGTTCCGCACCAGGCAATCCTGAGGATGATCGGCAATCTGGGTGAGGCAGTCCTGGCCACAGTCGGCGCGTTCCGGCCAGCGGGTGCAGTCCTTGAGGCGGAGGTGCGGCGTACCGACCAGGGCAGTGAGGGCAGCGCGGCCGGCCTCGACATCCACCGCTTCGGGCGTGCGGCTTTCGGGACAGGTAATCAGCATCTTGCCGTGGAAGCGACGATACGAGCGTATCGCCAGCACCAGGCGCAACAGAACCAGCAGCCCACCCAGAGTGAGCGCGCCGATCAGAAGAAGATTCGCGAGGGTCACAGCACACCTCCCGTCGCTGGGTTCATTGCACCACCGGCGGCTGTGAGCGTCTGTGATTGAGGTCACGAGCAGGGGTGACAGTCCGTGGGTAAAGCACACAGGTAACGCGAGTCACACCCCGATGTGACTCTTGTCACGGTGTCCTGCCTGTCCCGGGCCGTAGGCTTAAAGTTGATAGTTGGTCGAGATCGGAGACGTCATGTCGCTACTGAAGGAAGTCATCCTACCGCCACCGGAATGCCCAAAGGCCGAGCCGCCGTATCCGGGTATCCGGACGACGGCCGACGGTTCGGGCGCCGTGGTCTGGGTGGAATCTCACATTGCGCAGGGGGCGTGCGCCTATCCCATTACTCCCTCGACCCCGATGGGCGACGGGTTCGCGCAGGAGTTTGCCAACGGCACCAAAAACCTGTGGGGCGAGGCGCTGCAATTCCTGGAGCCGGAGTCGGAGCACAGTTCGGCGACGGCCTGCGAGGGGTTCGCGCTGGCCGGCGGGCGCGTGGCCAACTTCACCTCCGGGCAGGGCCTGATCCTGATGAAGGAAGTGCTGTACGTCATTGCCGGCAAGCGGCTGCCGGTGGTGTTCCACATCGGGGCCCGGGCGCTGACCTCGCACTCGCTGAACGTGCACTGCGGGCACGATGACGTGATGGGCGTGGCCGATTGCGGCTGGGGAATGCTGTTCGGGCGCAACGCGCAGGAGGCCGCCGACCTGGCGCTGATCGCGCGCCGCACTGCCGAAGAGAGCGAAACTCCCTTCCTCAACGTGCAGGACGGCTTCCTGACCACGCACACCCTGGAAACCGTGAATCTGCCCGAGCCAGAACTGATGCGCGACCTCGTGGGCGCGCCGAGAGCGCGCCTGCGTAATCTTTTCGACCCGCGGCATCCGCTGCTCAGCGGTCCGGTGCAGAACCAGGACAGCTACATGAAGGGCAAGGTAGCGCAACGCTACTTCTACGATCGGGTGGCGCCGGCGCTGGCCGCGGCCATGCGCGAGTACTCCGAGCTGACGGGGCGCGAGTACGGGTTCGTGCAACCTTACCGCATGGAAGACGCCGAGTACGCGCTGGTGGGTATGGGCTCGATGATGGACACGGCCGAAGCCACGGTCGATTTCCTCCGCGGCCGCGGTTTGCGCGTGGGCGCCGTGACGGTGGTGAGTTTTCGTCCCTTCCCGGCGCGCGAGCTGGCCGAGCTGCTCTTCCCCTGTCGCGCCTTCGCCGTCATCGAACGCGCCGACGTTCCGCTGGCTGAATCCAACCCCCTGACAGCGGAAATCAAGGCGGCGCTGGCGGACGCGCAGATGGGCGACGGCGAGTTCAGCCGGCTGCCGATGCCGCTGGTGTATTCCGGCGTGGCCGGGCTGGGCGGGCGCGACATCCGTCCGGGACACTTCGTCGCTACGGTGGAAGCCATGATGGGAGGCGACACGCGCCGCCGCTTCGTGCTGGGTGTGAAGCATCCGGAAGCGCTGGACGCCACGGAAGATCCGGATGTCCGTCCGGCGGGCTCGTACTCGCTGCGCGGGCACTCGGTGGGCGGCTTCGGGTCGGTGACCACGAACAAGGTGCTGGCCTCGGTAGCCTCCGACCTGTTCGGCGTCTATGCGCAAGCCTTCCCCAAGTACGGCTCGGAAAAGAAGGGACTGCCGACGAATTACTTCCTGACGCTGGCGAACCAACCCATCCGGCTGCACGCCGAACTGAACACAGTGGAGTTCGTCGCCCTGCAGGACCAGAACGCGTTCTTGAACTCGGACCCGCTGGCGGGCTTGCAGGCGGGCGGGACAGTGCTGGTGCAGTCGAGCCTGCCGCCGGAAGAAGTGTGGCGCTGGCTGCCGGCGGCGGCACGGCGCACGATCCGCGAACGCGGGCTGAAACTGTATGCGCTGGACGCGTTGCGCATCGCGCGCGAGTCGGCCAGCCGCGCCGATCTGCAGGTGCGCATGCAGGGTATCGTGCTGTTGGGAGCGTTCCTCCGCCTGACGCCTTTCCGCCAACGCGCCGGATTGAGCGAGGAGCAACTGTTCACGGCCTTGCGCGGCCCGCTGGAGAAATACTTCAGCAAGCGAGGCGAGAAAGTCGTACAGGACAATCTGACAGCGGCGGGCCGCGGCTACCACGAGGTGATCGAGGTCGTGCCCCCCGCGGGAGACGAAGACGCCGCCCCAGCCGTGCTTTCCGTCCATCACCCGCAGTGGCACTGTCCGGGTGCGCCCGACGTAGTGGCGCCCGAGTTCTGCGACCGCGTAGTGGCGGGCTACAACCGCGGACGCGAACAGGAACTGGAGGCGGACGAGTACGTCGCGCGCAGTTTCATGCCGCCTTCAACCGCTGTCCTGCGCAGCTTCCGCAATCTTGCGCCGGAGATCCCTGTGCTCACAGCGGCGAATTGCGTGGGCTGCATGGAATGTGTGAACCAGTGCCCGGACACAGCCATCCTGGCCAAGGCGGTGCTGCCGTCGGCGCTGGAGGAGAAACTGTCGCGCGTGGAGCGCCCGGATCTGCGCAACGAACTGCGCGCCCGGTTCGTCCAGACCAGCAAGTATTTCGATCTGCCACAGAAGCGCGGCGAACCGGGCGGCCTGTTCTCGATTTTCATCGATCCCGACAAGTGCAAAGGGTGCGGCGAGTGCGTCGTGGCCTGCGGCTCGCACAACGCACTGCACATGTCGCCGAAACAGGAACTTTCCCTCGAATCGTACGACCTGGCGATGGATCTGTACCACGCCCTGCCAGAGACTCCGGCGCACCTGCTCAACGAGAAGTCGCTGGGCGACATGATGCTGGCCTCGCGAGCCCTGCTCTATGCCGGCGGAGCTGGCTCCTGCATGGGATGCGGCGAAGCCACGGCGCTGCGGCTCATGCTGGCCGCGACCGGCTTCGTGTACGGAGCCGACCAGATCGGCATCGTGGCCGCCACCGGCTGCAACACGGTCTACGGCTCCACTTACCCGTTCAATCCCTTTGCTGTGCCGTGGACGAATTCGCTATTCGAGAACGCCCCCGCGGACGCCATGGGCATCCGCCTGCGCTGGGACCAGGAAGGACATCAGAAGCGGCGATTGTGGACGGTGGGTGGCGACGGCGCCATGTTCGACATCGGACTGCAATCGCTCTCGCGCATGCTGGCTTCCGGCATGGACATCAAAGTGCTGGTGCTCGACACCCAGGTCTACTCCAACACCGGCGGACAGACCTCGACCGCGACGTTCACCAGCCAGGACGCCAAGATGGCGGCGGTGGGAAAAGCCCAGCCGGGCAAGCGTGAACGGCGCAAGGAGCTGGCGCAGGTACTGATGGCGCATCCCAACGTGTTCGTGGCCCAGACCACGCCCGCGCACCTGAATCATTTCTATAAGGCGGTCATGGCCGCCAACGAGTTCCCCGGTCCGGCGGTCGTGATTGCGTACTCCACCTGTCAGCCGGAGCACGGCGTGCCGGATGACCAGTCCGTGATCCACGCCCGGATGGCGGTGGAATCGCGCGCCTTCCCGCTGCTGGTCTATGACCCGCGCAACGGTGAGCGCATCCGCGAGCGCCTGAGCCTGCGCGGGAATCCGGCGATGAAAGAAGACTGGTACACGGATCCCAAGAGCAATCAGCCGTGCGACTTCGTAAGTTTTGCGCGTACCGAGGGCCGCTTTGCGCGCCATTTCGACGCCGAGGGCCGGCCCGATGAACAACTCTTACTGGCGCAGCAGGACCGGCTGGAGAACTGGCGCCGGCTGCAAGAAATGGCCGGCCTGCGCTGAAGGAGGTATGCCATGCAAGTCGTCGACTCCAAAACGCAAATCGCACTCAAGAACATCCTGTTCGCAACCGATTTTTCTACCTGCTCGGAGACGGCGCTGCACTACGCTGCGGCCATGGCACGGCGCTACGGCTCCAAGCTGCACGTCACCCATGTTCTGCTGCCGGAAGCCTTCCTGATGGCGCCACCGGAGGGCTATGTGCTGGGCCCGCCGCGCGCTCCAATCTCTTACGACAAGGTGCGCGCACAAGCGGAAGCCGACATGGCGGTGCTGTCCCAGTCCCCGCTGCTGAGCGGCATCCGATTCGAAACCATCCTGGGGGAAGGCGAAGTTTCGGCCGTGCTCTGGAAGGTGATGCAGGAGCGGGATATCGACCTGATCGTGCTGGGCACGCACGGACGGAAAGGCTTCGAGCGCCTGATTCTGGGCTCGGTGGCCGAGTCCGTGTTCCGCACCTCGCCCTGCCCGGTGCTGACGGTCGGGCCGAAGGTGTGCACCGAACCACCCACACAGTTCGCGCTCAAGAACATCCTGTTTGCCACTGATCTTTCCGGTGGAGCGGAGCAGGTGATTCCCTACGCGGTATCCCTGGCGCAGGAATTCCATGCGCACCTGCTGCTGCTGCACGTGGAGCCCAACGGCAAGACCTTCTCCTTCGACCGGTACATGGCGGAGGAAGTCGGACAGAAGCGGCTGCTGGAGATGGTCCCACAGTGCAACGCCGATCTGTGGTGCAAGCCGCTGGTCGCGTTCGGCGACCCGGCCGAGCAGATTGTGGAGAAGGCGCTCGAGCAGGGCGCGGACCTCATCGTGATGGGCGCGCGCCACACGGCGTTCACCGGCGTGGCCACACACGTGGGCGGAGGCACCGCGCACAAGGTGTTGCTGGAAGCGCCCTGCCCGGTGCTGACCATCCGGCACTAGCGCTGGAGACGGCGGAGTCTTTCGGGAGATTTCGCCGGGCTAGGAAGGCACGATGAGCACGGGGCACTCCGCCCTGGCCACCACCCGGTACGCCACCCCGCCCAGCAGATGGGTGGCGTAGCGGCCGGCCCGGCGCGCCCCGAGGACGACCAGATCGGCCTGGCTGGCTTCGCGCATGCGGAAGATCTCCTCCGACGGCTCCCCGAAGGCCAGCCGGCACTCCAGATAGGTCTTGCCCGGGATCACGCCGGGAAGCTGGCGGCGCATCTCCTCCACGAAGATGTGCGCCAGCTTTTCCGCCTCCGGGTTGGACGCCAGCAATCCCGGCAACACGTGCAGCATGGTGATGCGCGCGTCATACGCCCGCGCCAGCGCGTGGGCGTAGCGCGCAGCGTGGCTCGACTCCGGAGAAAAATCCGTGGCGCAGAGGATGTGCTGCACGTCAGGCAGGTGCGCGCGAGTGATGGCTTTCGGCCCCACCGTGAGCGCCGGGCAAGGCGCGCAGCGGAAGATTTCTTCGGCGGTGGAACCCAGCACCAAACGTTTCCAGCCGGTGCGACCATGCGTGCCGGTGACAATGAGGTCCACCTGATGCTGCCGGACCAGCTCGCACAAACGCACGTGAATGGAGCCGCAGGCCAGGAGGGTTTGCGTAGGCACGTTGGCTCCCTGGGCTTCCTTTTCGATTTCCTCCATCAGGAGCTGGGCGGCGCGGCGAGCCTCTTCACCGTCCCGCAAGGTCTCTTCTTCAGGAACGATTACGTGCGCCAAGAACAGCTTGGCGTCGTAACGGCGCGCCAGCGCGAGGGCGTAGGGCAGGGCCGCCCGCGACTCGCCGGAGAAATCCGTCGCGAACAGGATGTTTCGGAAGGGAGGAACCGGCTCGGCATCGCCCGTCATGGTGTCCCCGCTGGAGCCAGTAGAACCCCCGGAAGGGAATTCGGGCTGTGACCTTAATCACACCACGGGGGCAACCCAGGGATGGAGTCTCGCTTACTGCAGCCTTGCACGAACGGCAGAGAGCGCCAGATGATTGGCCTCGGTATTGTGCTCGCGGCGCACGTGCGCGATGGAGAAATCCAGGAAGCGCGCTAGCTTGCGGCACGTCCAGTTCAGGGAATAGAGGCGCGAACTCAGGCAGGCGTATTCCCCGCGCATCTGCCGCACGACGACCTCCGAGTCGGAGTACACGTGAAGGGTGCGGGCCTTGAGCGCGACGGCGAGTTGCAGAGCTTCCAGCAGCGCCATATATTCGGCGACGTTGTTGTCCTGGCGGCCGATCCAGCGCGCGATGCGGATGGTGCCTTCGCCGGAACCCTCAAGCACCACGCCGATACCCGAGGGTCCGGGATTTCCGTGCGAGCCGCCATCCACGTAGGCTACGAGATCGGACATGTGCGCTGCGTTCAAAACAAAATGCGGCAGAAATGTAGTAAACGTCAAGAGCTTTGTTGGGTTCGTCTGTGGAAAGTGCCGGGTTCGCGGGGAAAATTGGCGAGGAAAAAGGTCCTCGGGAGCAAGGTCTGAGTTTTCCACAGTTGCACCAAAAACGGGCGTTGACAAAGATAGACCTGAAATTTAACTTGTGCCCCGTCGACGGCTGAAAGGGTTGGCTTCTGAAAACAGTCGCCAGTCCGAAGTAAGCTGGGTGATCAGCCGGGCGGGGCAACCCGCCGGGCAACCGGACCCGAAAAAACCGACAGCGCCTGCGAGGGCGCGTTGGGGTCTGGGACCGCGAAAGCGGTGGTCGCATCGAGGGCCGTGGTGGTGCATGCGTCCACGCTGTTGGCTCCCTCGCAGGAGCTGGCGGCTAGAGCATAACCAATGCCGCGGCCCTTATTATTTTCCCTCCTCGGACATTCGTTTCCGCCACCCGAGACTTGGCTCCCGCCCATAGGCGTGCGCTCTAGGCTCAAACCTGCATCAGCGTGCCCGCGCGACGGAGTTCGGTTCCTCGATCTTCCCACATCCCTGCGGGCGCGGTCCGCTCTGCGCGGGAAACGTGTGCGGCTCACGAGAAGCACGCACGCGACGGGGCTGTGCCCGCTCCGCCACCCAGCGCTCCATGGCGCGGTTCATCAGCAACAGCATGATCAAAGAGAGGGAAATCGCGCTCAGGTGGAATAAGTGGAGGCTGGCAAACAGATGGGCCAGGGGCGGCCAGGGCTGGTGGGCCATGTTCACGTTCAGTTCGGGCCGGGCGAAGCGCTCGCTCACGGCGATGGCTGCCGGATGGATGATCCACGCCCAAGACCAGGCATGGCGCGGCCACGTCCGAATCCCGCGCAAGTACACGAGGGCGGCCACCGCCGGCGCCGAATGCACCAGGACGGAAGTGGGATAGACCTCGCCGGTAAACAAGATGCCGAGCAGCCAGGCCGGGATGCCGAGCGCAAGATGGAACAACAAGCCTGCTGCGGCGGCGGTTCGCGAATCCGCCAGCAGCCCCATGGCAATCAACGCCGAGGCCCAGTGACACGCCCACAACATCTCAGAGATGTTGCCAGCGCCCTTAGTCCAGGCATCCAGCGCCAGGGCTGCGAGCACAGCCAGCCCGAGCCACGCTCTCATCACGATTTCTTCTCCGGCTCCCTCTCCGTAGGATGCGCCGACTCCTCGGCTACGTTGAGAAGCGCCAGTTCAGTCCAGATGGCTTCCAGCAGTTCGATCTGTTTCTTCTGGCGGCGGTGATCCGCAAGCCACAGAATCAGCTCCAAGCCGCCCAATGCCGCGATGATGACCAGTGCCTCCAGCATAAGGAATGCTCATCCTCGGAAGCCGGCTCGCTTCTCCACGGCCGAAACGCTGGAACCCCGTTGGTGGACCCTGCGGTTACGCAGCGGCGTGCCGCGGGGCACGAGCCGGGCCGCTGCCTTCACGGCCTGCACGGTCGCCAGAGCCTCTCCGGTTTCCTTGCGTCGCTTCATGGTACCTCCACTAAAGCTGCGCAGACTTACGCGGCCTGGCTGCCGGCCCCTGCCAGGTACTGCAGGAACCAGTCGCGCGCCAGTCCGGCTACGTTATCGAGCGCGCCGGGCTCCTCGAACAGATGCGTGGCTCCCGGAACTACCTTGAGTTCTTTCACGCCCTGAAGCCGTTCCATGGCACCGCGGTTCAGCTCGAGGACCTCGCGATCCGCGCCGCCGACGATCAGCAGGGTGGGAGTGCGCACACGGCCCAGCGCGTCTCCGGCCAGGTCCGGACGCCCTCCGCGCGACACGACCGCCTGCACTGCTTCCGGCAACTCCGCCGCCGCGACCAAGGCTGCGGCCGCCCCGGTGCTCGCGCCGAAACAACCCAGTCGCAGCCAGCGCGTCTCGGGGTGCCGCGTGGTCCACTCGATCGCCTGAACCACCCGCTGCGAGAGCAGCGGAATATCGAAGCGCAGTTCCGTGCTGTACTCGTCCACCTCTTCCTCCTCCGGCATCAGCAGGTCGAAGAGCAGCGTGGCCAGCCGGGCACGGTTGAGGATCTCGGCCACGTGGCGGTTGCGCGGGCTGTACCGGCTGCTGCCGCTGCCATGCACGAACAACACGATGCCCGTGGCGTTCGCAGGCAGGTTCAGGTTGCCTTCCAGCAGCGCGCGTCCTGCCGGTACCCGGACCACGCGGGATGCCGTCGGTTTTGATCGGATTACATCGGCCATGACTCTCCTCCCCCTTTTCCTCGGGCGCAGGCGGAGCTGCGTCTGCTTTTTCTCAACGCCCCCAAACCACGAAATCGTCCACCATCTCCAACAGCATCGGCGATCGCAAGCGGAGAAGCGTGGTCGGCCCGCCGTCGCGTTCGATCGCCACAGCCTGGTCGACGCCGGCAGTGGTCTGCTTCAACCACACGTGTGTGGGCCGGTTCACGATGTGCGTCAGCTCGCTGGGCATGGCGCCGAGGAACAGTACGATCGAGTCGTCCCGGCCGTGACCGAGTTCGGCCGTGATGCCACCCAGAGGGCGGTCTCGTACTTCGACCTGGGCTCCAATCTCCGGTCCGAACAACTCCACCGTCACCAGCCAGGACTGATGCTGGCGGCCGAACATGTCGAAGAAAGCGGGCCACTCCCGCCGTGGTACCTCGCGGGTGACAATTTGCTGTCCGTTGCGCTGTCGCCCCGGCTCCGGGGCGGTCTCTCTCGTGACGTCCATGAGTGCTTGCTTCCTTTCCTAGGTGCTGGCCATCAGGTCCATGGGACCGGCGGCCGCCGCCTTCTTGAGTTGCGGCTGCAATTGCTGGCGCGTGACGGTTTCTCCGTGCGCCCGCGTCTTACCGCGTTCGAACAGCGACTTCAGACGTGCCAAGTCATCATCCAGAGCGCTCTTGGGATCGGCGCCGAACAGTTCGGCGATCCAATGGCCCACCAGACCTGCCGGCGGTCGGTAGGACATGCGGATGTGCAGCCGCGTGCTGCCGTCGTAGTTGGGATCCAGCCGCACGACCCCGGCATTCTCCACCAGCGATCCGGCCACGCTGCGGAACTCCAGCAGTTCGTTCGGTACCAGACGGGTGATGGTGCCTTCCCAGCCCACGTGACTGCCGGCCGGTCCGGCGACGCTCCAGTGGTAGAGGTTCTCACCCACCTTCTTTACTTCACGGACGTGGGCAAACACACGCGGGTAGTTCTCCGGGTTCCGCCAGAACTCGAACAGGTCGGCCACCGGCGCGTCGATGCGCAGCGTCTTCTGCAGAGCAATGGGAGCGGCGTAGCGGCCCACGCCCAGCAGCCGGCGCAGGTCGGTGTTGGTCCAGGCGCGTGCCAGCAGGGCCACGCCGGCGGTGGCGCTTGCCAGACTGGTCAGATCCCGGCGTCGCGCGCCCCAGGCAGCCAGCAGGCCCCCCGCCACTCCTGCCAGCAGTCGCGTGGCCGGCGACCAGTTCTCCTGCAGCAGTTCGAAGCGGCGGCCGGTACGCGGCACTCCGCCCTGCAGCGCCGAGATGTGCTCCGCGCCCGGCACCTCGCACAGCCAGTCCGTGGTGGACTTCACCCCTTTGACGCGTCGCACCGCATCGAGCAAAGGATGGATCTCCTCCTGCAGGATGAGGCCCGTCAACACGACGTTGCCGTCGTAGCAGGTCACATCGATTGACCCGGGATGTGAGACGACACGCCCGATCTCGCTGCGTACCCGCTGTTCGAGCACATCGGGCTCCACCGCCTGTTCCGGCTCGAACACCGCGCGCGCGTGCGCCAGCAGTCCCTGGCCGCGATGCGCCAGGTCGCGGGCCGTCTTGCCGGCGGACTGCTCCAGGTCGTGCAAGGCGCCCACGGCACGGTCACGAACGCGCGCCCGGCGTCTTCGGCCGCGGTCCGGGTCGAACAGGTACATGAGGCCCGCACCCAGGCCCAGGCCGCCCAGCAGCAGCGAGGTCCCTCGCGCGTTCATAGCGCCCTCCTCGCTTCCACCGCCAGCCCGCGGGCGCGCTTCACCACGCCCGACGCGGTTTCTGCGGCCTTGGTCTCGATCTCCTCCAAAGTCTCGACCGCCTTCTCACGCAGCACGGCGCGACGATGACGGCCACGCTCGGGATCCAGCAGGAACATCACGCCCGCACCGATCCCGAAACCGAACAGGAACATCAGGCTGTTGCTCTTCCAGAGATTCATGCTCCCTCCTCGCATGCTTCCGCGCGCTCATCCGGCCTTGGCCGCCGGCTGAGCCGCTTGCCGCAGCAATTCGTTCACGTCTTCATCGGTCAGCTGGGAGAAATCCTGGTACCACTCGCCGATGGCCAGAAACTCGCTCGGTTCGAGGACGCACACCAGTTCATCCGCCAGGCTGCCCAGTTCGGCCAGGGCGGACTGCGGCGCCACCGGCACGGCCACCACAATCTCCTTGACTCCCTGTTCGCGCAGCGCCAGGACCGCGGCGCGCATGGTCGATCCGGTGGCGATACCGTCATCCACTAGGATGGCCGTCTTGCCCTTGACGTCAAGCTTGGGCCGACCTTGCCGATAGACCCGCTCGCGCCGTTCCAGTTCGTCCTGTTCGCGCGCGATCACAGACTCAAGGACCTCCGGCGCGATGGCGAGTGCATCCGTCACCAGCGGGTTGAGCACACGCGTGCCGCCGGAAGCGATGGCGCCCATGGCCAATTCCGGTTGAAACGGCACGCCCAGCTTGCGCACGAGGAACACATCCAGAGGCACTTCCAGCGCGGTAGCCACCTCGAAGCCCACGGCGACTCCGCCCCGAGGTAGGGCCAGCACCACCACGTCGGGGCGACGGCGATACTGCGTCAGGAGGGCAGCCAACCGGCGGCCGGCATCGGCGCGGTCATAGAAGGACATGACGGCACCTCCGATTCCCGTCCATCGCTACCGTAGCACCGGAACCGAGGCGGCGGCGTGATGGCAGTCACACGCCCGAGTGACCAGGGTCACGGCATACGGAGGCTTCGCGCGTAACACTGCAAACCGTGGGAAGGGTTGCGACGCCCCCAAGATCTTCTGCACCCTTTGAACAGAGGACGGTGGTAAGGGACGGGCGACTCCTTCCCATACTCCCGTCTGGCGGGCAGTCCGTCTGCCTGACGGAAGCGCCCGTTGGGTCCTGCCTTGCCGCCAACAACTTCAGACCCGTCGGAATCTGTGTGTCTTCGAGCGTCTTGCTGCGTCTAAGTGTTGGGGATGGTTTTTGTCTTTGGGTGTGTCATGACGGAGACCACAGAACTGGCGCAAAGCGTGCCGGGCGCCAACAGCGAGACGGCCGCCCAGCCTCGGCTTTCTTCGCAGGCGACCTGGCCGAGTGTGGGAGCGCTGTCGCTGGCCGCAACCCAGGCAGTGTGCGCCGGCCTTGTTCTCCTGAAGGGCGTTTCACTGTTCACCGCCCTTTTCGGCCTGATGGCAGCGGGCGCCGGCTCCTCGCTTCATCGCGATCTCGTGCGTATTCCTGTGATGACCCTTGCCGGTGCCGTCGCGCTGGCCAATCTCTACACCGCTTGGAACGGCTGGCGCTTGCGCCGCTTGCCCGCCGCCCGCTGGCGCGTCCGGCCGCTGAGCACGGCGGAGCGGCGCCGCCTGGCGCTGGTCCTGACCGCCTCCTTCCTGACCCTGGCGCTGCTGGCTGCGGAAATCTATGGCCACTATGCGTTGCACGCCCGTTGAGAGGTGGCGCGCGATGGCCGTGTCTCCGGCAGGCGTAACCTTTGACGCTGGGGGCGCATCTGTCCCTGCGGGAGGATCCCTGCGTAACCTGACCCTGAGGACGGTCGCGTGAACCAGACGCGGACGGATTGGAGGGACTCGCCGCAAACCGAGGCGCGGCAGAGGGAGAGCCTTCTCATCGAGCGCGTTCTTCGCGGAGAGAAGGACTGCTTCTACGACCTGATCCGACCCTATGAGGGCCACGTCTACGTAGCGGCGTTCTCGATACTTAAAAACCAGGCCGATGCCGAAGATGTGACGCAGGAAACTTTCTTGAAGGCGTTTCGCCACCTCAAGGAGTTTCGTGGCGAATCGCGTTTTCACACCTGGCTGGTACGCATTGCGATCAACGAAGCCCGCATGCGCTACCGCAAGGATCGGCGACACCTGTACGACTCGCTCGATGAGACGGCCGACGACGAACAGGAAGCGCCGCATCAACGCCTGGCGGACTGGCGGGAAGTGCCTTCCCAGGCGTTGGAACGCACTGAGGTGCGCGAGGCCGTCGCCCGTGCCATCGAACAGTTGCCGGAGACATACCGGGAGGTGCTTCTGTTGCGCGACGCACAGCAGCTCTCCATAGCGGAAACCGCCGAGGTCCTGGGCGTGACCCCGGCCACGGTGAAGATCCGCTTGTTCCGGGCCCGCGTGCGGATGCGGAAGCTGCTCGCGCCCGAATTGGCGCGGAGCTTGCGCGGTCGGGAGGAGTTCGAGAAGGGCAGGAAACCATGGTGAACATCAACTGCGACCACGTCCGCCGCGAGGTCTCCAACTACCTCGAGGGCGACCTCGATCCCGCCCTGCGCGCCGAGATCGAGAGGCACCTGGAACAGTGCCGCCACTGTGCCGCCGAATACGACGCCACCCGCAACATCGTCGTCCTGCTCGCTGACGAGCGCGTGTTCACCCTCCCCGCCGGCTTCCGCCAGCGCCTGCACGCCCGGCTGGAACGTGAGTTGAAGTCGCTCGAGAAGTAGCCGGCTGCCCACGCGGCATCCCTTTGGCGCACCGCAGGTCGCGGGCCTTGTTTCCTGGATTTGCCCAGCGTCTTGGCGTGCGCGAATCTAAGTGCCGGCCCTTTGACAGTTGCGGAGCAACTAGCCTAGCCTGCCCAGCAATCATCATTGGAGGGCGACCATGACGAAGCGGGCTGGAACGTTCCTGCTGTTCCTACTATTGCCGGCCTTGCTCGTGCCACCAGCCGTGGCACAAGAGACCGTGCGGGCCAGCCGGGTGACGGGCGTTCGCGTCCTTCCCAACGGAGTCGAAGTGGCTTCAGGGAGAGCGCGATTGCGCGTCGTCGCGGTAGGTGATGCGGCCATCCGCGTGCGCCTGGCTCCCGAAGGCGTGTTCCCCAAGGAGCGCTCGTGGGCCGTGCTGCCCGAAGCGCTGGCGTCGGACGTGCGGGTCAACGTCGCGCAGTCCCGGGATGCGGTTGAGTTCGCGACCAGCCGGGTACGTGTGCGCGTGACCCGGGCGCCGCTGCGCGTCGTGTTCCTTGATCCGGACGGAAAAACGGTCCTGGAAGACTCGCCCTCGCGTCCGATTTCATGGGGCCCCTGGGGCTTCCGGGTGTGGAAGACCATGCCGGAGGACGAACACTACTTCGGGCTGGGCGAGAAGGCGGGCGCCCTGGACCGCCGCAACCAGGCATTCACCATGTGGAACACGGATGCGTTCGGCTGGCAGGAATCGACCGATCCTCTTTACAAGAGCATCCCGTTCTTCCTTGCCATGCGGCAGGGGAAGGCGTACGGCCTGTTCCTGGACAATACCTGGCGCACGAGCTTCGATTTCGGCAAAGAGTCGCGGGACGCATATTCCTTCGGTTCCGACGGCGGCGAGCTGGACTACTTCTTTTTCTATGGCCCGCATCCGAAGCAGGTCGTGCAGGAGTTCGCGGCCCTCACCGGACGCACACCTCTGCCACCGCTGTGGGCGCTCGGTTACCAGCAGTGCCGCTACAGTTACTTCCCGGAGGCGCGGGTGCGGGAAATCGCACGCACCTTCCGGGAGAAGAAGATTCCCGCCGATGTCATCTACCTGGACATCGACTACCAGGACGGCAACCGGCCGTTCACCATCGACCGGCAGAAGTTCCCGAACTTCGAAGGCATGATCAAAGACCTGGGTTCGGAGGGTTTCAAGGTCATCGCCATTACCGACCTGCATCTGAAAAAGGAAGCGGGCTACGCGCCCTACGAGCAGGGCCACGCCGGCGACCACTTCGTCAAGAATCCAGACGGCTCGGAATACGTGGGCGTGGTGTGGCCGGGAGAAAGCGTGTTTCCGGACTTCACGCTCTCCCGCAGCCGCGAGTGGTGGGGGACGCTGTACAAGGATTTCGTGGGCATGGGCATTCGAGGCTTCTGGAATGACATGAATGAACCCGCCATCTTCCAGCGTGAAGACAAGACCATGCCGCTCGCCACCCGGCATCGCATGGACGACGGAAGCGTGCTCGACCATCGCGCCGTCCACAACGTCTTCGGGATGCTGAACGCGCGCGCCACCTATGAGGGCCTGCGGCGGCTGCGACCGGAGGAGCGCCCGTTTGTGCTCACCCGCGCGGCCTACGCCGGGGCCTGGCGCTATACGGCGACCTGGACCGGTGATAACAGCAGCTCCTGGAACCACTTCCGACTCACGGTCCCCACGCTGCTGGGCCTCGGCATCTCCGGCTATGCGCTGGTGGGCAACGACGTGGGAGGGTTCTGGGGCGATCCCTCGCCCGACCTGCTGACTCGCTGGACGCAATTGGGTGTGTTCACTCCCCTCTTTCGCAATCACACCACGAAGGGAACGCGGGACCAGGAACCCTGGGTGCATGGATCCAGGCACGAGGCCATCCGGCGGCGTTACATCGAGCTCCGCTACCGCCTGCTGCCGTACGTCTATACGGTGACCGAGGAAGCGGCTCGCACAGGTGTGCCGATCATGCGGCCCATGTTCCTCGAGTACCCCGACGAAGCGGATTTCTACAAGAAGGACTATTACCAGTTCCTGTTCGGACGCGACCTGCTGGTGGCGCCTCCGGCCTACGAATTCTTGAGCACCTATGACGTGCAGCTTCCCAAGGGCGACTGGTTCGACTACTGGACCGGACAACGCGTAGCAGGGGGAAAAGTTATCCAGGTAACTCCCCCGCTGGACACTCTGCCGGTGTACGTCCGTGCCGGCGCCATCCTGCCGCAGCAGCCCGTCGTGCAGCACTCGGACGAGATCCCCGACGGTCCGCTGGAGGTGCGCGTCTATCCGGGTCCGGACTGCCGTGGCTCGCTGTATGTGGACGACGGAAAGACTTTTGCCTACACCCATGGTGAGTATTACCGGGTTGAACACACCTGCGCTGTCTCTCCCGATTCCCTGCGCGTGAGCCTGGGCGCGCCGGAGGGCACCTTTGCGCCCTGGTGGAAGAACGTGCAGGTCGAAGTGTTCGGAGTGGAGCGCCGTCCTCGCGGTGTGATGCTGGGCGAAACTCCGTTGCACGATTGGAGTTACGATCCCGCGCAGCGGAAGCTGGTATTGTTTGTCCCTGAGATCGGCCGGGCCCAGGAACTTCGAGTGAGCTACTAGAGCGCGCGATCTAAGGCGGGGCAAACGTGATGCTGACGTGCTGCGGCTGGTAGGTCGTCGTATCTCCGGCCGGAAAGGTGACCCGCAGCAGATACCGGCCCGGCTGATCTTCGACCACTACCGCGCCCTCGACACGAGTGATCGCTGCTCCTCCCCGCGTGGGGAAATCATGAACGCTTCCCGCCGGCCCCGTGAAGTCCAGCGCCAGGCTGCGGCCGGAGGCATCCCAGGTTTCTGAAACCAGTCTCGGGTTTCGGCTGGCGCTGCCGAGGGACGGCGGAGTGAACGGCGCCTCCACCTCGAATTCGCTTCGATAGCGTATGCGCAGGGTGTTGTGCCCGCCGTATACGGGAAATCGCACCACGACGTGCTGATCTCTGGCGCCGGTTTCGCGCTGGAAGGACAACGGTCGGTCATTCAGCTCCACTGCGACAATCGCGGCGCGCGGGCTGAACGCAGGCGCAAACTCAAGTTCAAGCGGGCTGGTCCCGGTGCGTGACAGGTCGAGGGTAATGGTGTCTTCGGACCTCTGGTAGCGGAAGTCGAGACGGGCCTCGCCCACTTTTATGTTCCGCACCTCGAACCCCTCCCAAGTGGCCGGAACGTGCGGGGCAAATCGCAGGCGGCTGTTGAGCGCATCCGCCTCCAGTCCCAGCAGCCCGCGCAGCAAAGGGTTGAGAATCATGGCTGCCGACCAGATCTGCTGCGGGGTGCTGGTGGAGAGTGGTTCGTAGAAGGAGCCGGAAAGCACCTCGGTCGCATGACCGGCGGCTCCGTCCAGCGCCAGCAGTGCATTGGCAGCCAGGTTGGCCAGCGCGGGATGGCTGCGGTGATAACGGTACTCGCCGACCGACGCCCAACCCGTGAACAGCGGCCACACGCTGCCGAAGTGGTAGCCCGCCGGGCTGTAGAAAGACTGGCGGTCCGAAAGGATGCGCATCCCCCAGTCGGTTGCGTGGTCGGGTTGCGCGAGCTGGCTGATCATAGCGTCAGCCTTCTCCGCATCCAGCAGATCCCACCACATGGGGACGGTGGCCAGAACGCTGGCAACGTCCACCGGGCGATCCCGCAGGTCGAGGGCGAACGCGTACCGCTGCTTCTCAGGCATCCAGAAGGCGCGGTTCAGCTGCGTCCGGCTGGTTGCGAAGGCGCCCTCCATCTCGGCGGCAACCTCAGGCTTTCCGACCCGCCGAGCCAGGCGCGCCAGCGCACGCAGCGCCTGTACGCCCAGTCCGCTCTGGTAGAGCTCGGTCTTCACCGGCAAGAGCGGACCGCCCTCGACCCAGCCGTGCCCCACGCCGTCGTTCTTCGCCAGCCCACGCGCGTCCCACGTGGAGCGCAGGAACTGGTACGCCTTCCAGATGGCGGCCCATTGATCCTGGGCGAAGCCCGTGTCCCCGCTACGCGTCACATAGTCGTCCGCGGCGATGAGGAACAGCGGCGTCGCATCGGCGGAAGCGTAGCCGTACGGATAGTCCTCGAACCAGGGGACAACACTGGCGCTCTGCGCGATCTCGTGCGGCATCTTGCCGTCCGCGCGCTGGTAGCGGATGAGGAATTCGAGCGCCGTGCGCGCGGTCCGGAAGTCTCCCGCAGAGTTGAGGCCGAGTACCGTCCACAGTGCATCGCGTCCGAAAAACCAGGCGAAACCGGGTCGAGCCTCGCTTCCGGAATGGCCGTAGCCGGCGATCAGTCCGGTTCCCAGGTACGGATTCTTCACCAGCCCCTGGATGGTGCTGATGCGCGCCCAGTCATAGGCCTGCTCCAGTCGCGAATCGGGCAGACGGACCACGACGGTCTGTTCCAGGTACTGGGCGTAAAAGCGGGCGGCCTGCTGGCGCAGCTCCTCGTGCTGCTCCGCCAGCCGGTTGTACGTCTTGGCTGCGGCTTCCGCGCTTTCGGTCGAGGCGGCGATGACGATGACCTGTGTATGTCTTCCGGGCCCGACCCGCGCCAGGCGGAAGAAAGTCCGCTCCGAGGATGTGTAGTTGCTGCGAAAAGCGGGGCGGGCGTCGATGGCGCCCGGCGCGCCCACCAGTCCGAAGAAGCGGCGCTGCTCCTCGCCGAGACTGAACGCGCCCAGCTTGTCGTCCCAATTGGCATACGTGGCCCCCAGCGCCGCCGGCCACATGAGTTGGAAATCGCGCTCGAAGCCGGCTTCCACTTCCAGCGGCTCCAGCGTCTCGATCTCGAGCAGGATTACGGCGCCGGGCTCATCCAGGGGAACGAAGAACGTCTCCTTCACGGAAAACGAGTCGCTGGCGTAAAGGACGGTCGTGGCTTCGGGACGAGTGATGAGCGTGCGGGCCAGGGCGGCTGCCGCAATCTTGCGTTGCCCGGCGTGGAATGCCAACTCAAAGTTCCGCAGCAGTTTCAGCGGGTAGACCCAGGCTTCCACACGGCCGTTCTCATACCCGAGAATGCCGGCTTGCCGGCCGACCGCGCTGAGGAATTCCCATGGCCGCACGGGCCGGGACAGCTCCATGGTGCGCGGCCGATCCTGAACGGCGGGCGAAGCCGGCGCCTCCTGAGAGGAACCTGTTGGCGGGGCGCCGAGCAGGAACACAACGAGCAGGCCACAACCAATCGGGCGCCGCGAGAACAATCGTGATCCGCTGATCATGGTGCGTCCGTCGGGTCGGCGGCTGCGGACGCGCTGACCGCAACGACCAGTTGCAGCCGGCTCGCGCTTCCAATATCAATATAACGAGCGCGAAAGCAGCGCGAATTCTAGCACGACGCTTCCGAGGATCCTCACCCCCTTGCCCTTCAGCCGCCGCAGATTCCTGAGTTCGCTCAGCCGTTCGCTGTTGGTGCTGCCCCTGGAAGGGGTCTTTGCCATGTCCATGTCGCCGGCACAGCAGCGGATGGGGACGAACCCATCGGCGTCCGCCTCGGAAGGCGCACTCGGAGTTTCCTTCCTCAATGTGGCCAAAGAATCGGGGCTGAATGCCAGGACCTTGTTTGGAAGCGAACATAAGAACAAGTACCTGTTGGAAACCACGGGCTGTGGCGTCGCCTTTTACGATTACGACAACGACGGCTGGCTGGACATTTTTCTGGTCAACGGCTGGCGGCTGGAGGGCTTCCCGGCCGGCGAGCAGCCCACGTGCCACCTGTTCAAGAACAACCGCGACGGCACTTTCACCGATGTGACGCTGAAGGCAGGTTTGGCGCATTCGGGATGGGGACAGGGTGTGTGTGTCGGCGACTACGACAATGACGGATACGAGGATCTTTTCGTCGCCTACTACGGGCAGAACGTCCTCTTCCACAACAACGGCGACGGCACCTTCACCGACGTGACCGCCAAAGCCGGGGTTGGCGGCCAGGGAACCCGATGGAACACCGGATGCGCTTTTGTGGACTATGACCGCGACGGCTGGCTCGACCTGTTCGTTGCCAACTACATTGAGTTGGACCTGGCGACGGCGCCGGTGCCTGAGTCCGGTCCTTGCCTTTACAAGGGTGTGATGGTGGCCTGCGGCCCTCCCGGCTTGCCGGGCGGCAAAAACATCCTCTACCGCAACAACGGCGACGGGACGTTTACGGATGTCTCCGAAAAAGCCGGCATCACGGAGGCCCTGGGAACCTACGGCCTGGGGGTGCTCACCTTGGACTTTAACGATGACGGCTGGCCTGACATCTATGTGGCCAACGACTCGACGGCCAGCGCGCTCTACATCAACCAGAAGAATGGCAAGTTCACGGACACAGCCATTGCCGCGGGCTGCGCCTACAGCGTGGACGGCAAGCCGCAGGCCGGCATGGGGGTTTCCGCCGGCGATTATGACCGGGACGGGCGTCTCGACATCGTCAAGACCAACTTCGCAGGCGACACACCCTCGCTGTATCGCAATCGCGGCAACGCGACCTGCGAGGACACAACCTATGCTTCGGGTCTGGGAGCCAACACGCGCTATCTGGGCTGGGGCTGCGGCTTCTTCGACATGGATAACGACGGCTGGGTCGACCTCCTGCTCATCAACGGCCATGTCTATCCGGAGGTCGAACAGCTCAGGACGGAAGCGGGATATGCGCAGCGCAAGCTGCTCTACCGCAATCTGCGCAACGGTCGCTTCGAGGACGTTTCCATGAAGGCCGGACCGGGCATCAGTACACCCATCGCGGGCCGCGGCTGCGCCTTCGGCGACTTCGACAACGATGGCGACCTGGATGTGATCATCAATCCCGTCAACGATTATCCCGAGCTCCTGCGGTGCGACCTTACGCTCGCCCACAACTGGATCAAGGTGCGGACCATCGGCACCAAATCCAATCGCAGTGGTATTGGCGCGCGCTTGCGGTGCGTCACGAAAATGCCGGGAGGAGGGGTGCACAGCCAGGTGGACGAGGTGCGCAGTGGCGGAAGCTACTTTTCGCAGAACGATCTGCGGGTGCACTTCGGCCTGGGCCCCGCGCCGAAGGTGGACCTGCTCGAAATCACCTGGCCCAGCGGCAGGGTGGAGACGCTCAAGGACCTCGCCGTCAACCAGCTTGTCTACGTGAAGGAAGGCGAAGGCGTCATTCGTACGATGAAGTTCCCCCCTCCGAAGAACGCGGAGCCGCCGCGCTAAGGTTTTTGGCGCGGAACCGTGGGCGCCGGTGGTTTCGTTTCAGCCGAGTCAACAGGTTTGCCGGTCGCTTCTTTCAGAATGTGGACCGTGTCCACAGCCAGGCCCTCGAATCGCTCGCGCAGACCGCTGGGCCAGCGAACTTCCAGCCAATCCACGCGTGTGGCCGGGCCCAAGCCGAAGTGCACCCGCTGGTCGTTGCTGGAGTTGTAGCTGGACCCGCTGCGCACCTCGTCCACCAACTGCCGCGTGCCCGCCTTGAGCGTCAGCCGGGCGCCGATTCCATCCCGGTTCGATTGGCTCCCCACCAGCTTGAACGCAACCCAGTGATTGCTTGACCGGGCCTCATTCACCAGCAGGCTGGGCTTGCCGTGCATGTTGCTGATGACGGCGGACATCCGGCCGTCGTTCCACAGGTCTCCCATGGCCAGGCCGCGCGCGGAACTGGGCGTGTTGATTCCCGGTCCCGCATGGCGCGAAATATCGCGAAACGTTCCGTTTCCCTGGTTGTGATAAAGCAGCTTGGGCTCCGCGTAGGAACTGCCCAGGTTGTACGTATCCACCTCCGGATAAACGTGCCCATTCACCAGCAGCAGGTCGGGCCAGCTGTCGTTGTCAAAATCGAAGAACATGGTGCCCCAGCCCAGGTATTGCGTGTTCAGGCCCAGACCTGCGGCGTAGGTGACGTCGTTGAAGGTGCCGTTCCCGTTGTTGCGATACAGGGTCGAGGTATCGTCGGAGAAGTTGGTCTTGAACAGGTCGAGGTGACCGTCTCCGTTGTAATCGGCTACCGTCGAGCCCATGCCCGCCTGCGCGTGCCCGTCTTCGTTGTATGCGGCCCCGGCGATGACCGCCACGTCGGTGAAGGTGCCATCGCCCTGGTTGCGGTAGAGAATGCTGGGCGTGCTGTCGCAGGCGATATAAATGTCCGTCCAGCCGTCGTCGTCATAGTCGAGTGTCGAGACACTGAAACAGTAATGGCCCGGTGTCTTGTTGATGCCGCTGCGGGCGGTCACGTCCTCGAACGTTCCGTCGCCGCGATTGCGATAGAGGACGTTGCTGTCCTTCTTCAGGCCCCTCGGTCCGCACATCACTGGAATGCTCTTCCACACGCAGTTGGCGGTCTGGCCGGGGACGGGTGCGGTGGCGAGATCGAAATACACATATCGCGCCACGATCAGGTCCAGGCGGCCGTCCCGGTCGTAGTCGAGGAAGGCACAGCCGGTTCCCCACTGGCTGCTCGTGCCTGCCACACCGGCTTTTTCGCTCACTTCTTCGAAAACGCCTCCACGGTTGTGGTAGAGGCGATTCTGTCCGTAGTACGTGACGTAGAGGTCTTGCCACCCATCGTTGTCGTAGTCGCCCGCGCAGGCTCCCTGGCCCCAGCCGGCAGCTTCCAGGCCGGCCGCATTCGTCACCTCGGCGAACTTCCCGTTACGGAGGTTGCGGTACAGCCGGTTCGAGGGCGCGCTCTGCGGGCCAGTCCCTTCCAGGGTCCGGCCGTTCACGAAGAAGATATCCAGCCAGCCGTCGTTGTCGTAGTCCAGCAGTGCGACACCCGTACCGGTGGTCTCGATGATGTATTTCTTGGTGTCTTTGCCGCCGTAGATGATCTGCATGTCCAGCCCCGCCTGTTGCCCGAAGTCTACGAAGTGTGCGACAGGCTCTTCCTTGGTCGCCGGGCCGGGTTGCCGCTGGCCGGACACCGTGCCCGTCAAAAGCGAGACGATGACCAGAGCAATGCGAAGCGGAGAAGGGACTCGCGTATCCAGGATGGCTGTCTCCGAGTTGACGGCGATGCGATGCAGATTCCCTGCAAGAACAGAATTGTGACATGCTTTCTGCAGAGGCGACCAACAAAGCTGTTATGGGGTTTCGGACCATCTGGATGGTGTCGCGTGCTTGCGGCCCGCGGCGAGCTGTTTGCCTGCTCGCGCTGATTCTCGCGGCTACGTGTTTTCCGGCCCACACTTCCGACGCCCGCCCGCATCCGCGGTTGGCCGCCGCCTACAAGAGGGCCCAGGCAGCGATCGAACAGCGCGACTTCGACGCAGCCGCCCGAGCCTTTCAGGATGCCGTACGGCTGGACCCGCGTAGTCCGGAGGCCCATAACGGATTAGGCTGGGCGCTGCTGGTTCAGGGCCTTTACGAACAAGCGGTCCCGCACCTGCGGCGGGCGGTGAGCTTGCGGCCCGATTTTGCCGCGGCCCGGCGCAACCTGGGCGAAGCGCTCTCCGGATCAGGACAGCAGGACGAGGCTCTCACGCAACTGCGGCACGCCGTCGAACTGGATTCCTCCGATCCCGAGTCGCACCGGGCTCTGGCGCGCTTGTTGGTCAGCCAGGGAAAACTCCCGGAGGGCATTGCCGAACTTGGGCGCGCGGTTGAGCTGGCGCCGGGCCGTGCCGACCTGCACGACGATTACGGTTCCGCCCTCGCCCAGGACCAGCGCATGCAGCAGGCCACCGAGCAATTCGCGGAAGCCGTTCGCCTGGATCCCCGTTTCGCCCAGGCGCACTTCCATCTCGGCGTCGCCCGCTGGCGTCTGGGAGACATCGACTCCGCCCTGACGTCGTTTCAGAGCGCCACAGAGCTGAATCCCCAACATGCGGAGCCTCGCTATTACCTTGCTCTGGTCCTGGAACGCAAAGGGCAGCGGGAACGGGCGATTGAGGAGCTTCGCCGGGCGGTTGAGCTCAAGCCCGACTATGCCCTGGCTCACAACCGGCTGGGGTTGCTCCTGCAACGCACGGGCGAGCCGGAGGAGGCGATCACCGCCTTCCGGCGCGCGCGAGAGCTCGACCCGGCCAATCCCGAGATCCCCAACAACCTGGGTTTGGCGCTTTTGCAGCGCGGGGACGCCAATTCGGCCATCGAGCAATTCCGCATCGCCATGAGCATGAGTCCGGCCGACGCCAGCTTCCGCGGAAATCTGGGCATCGCATACCTTCAGAAAGCCGACTTCGATTCTGCCATTACGGAGCTGCGGGGTGCGCTCCAGCTTGCTCCCCGGATGGCCGCACTGCATTACAACCTGGGCTTGGCGCTGAAACTGAAGGACCAGCTCCCGGAGGCGATCGCGGAATTCCGCACCGCCATCGAACTCGACCCTCAACTCGCGGACGCGCACTACACGCTGGGCGTCACGTACTGGCAGCAGGGCCTTTTCCCTGAGGCGGCCAACGAACTGCGTGCGGCACTTGCCATCACGCCGCAGTATGCCGAGGCTCACTACACGCTGGGTACGGTTTTGAAACAGTTGGGCAACCTGCCGGACGCCGCAGCCTCGCTTCGCGAAGCGCTGCGCCTGCAGCCGGATTTTGCCGGCGCGCACACCACGCTGGCCGCCGTCCTGGAACAACTGGGCGATTCGGAAGGCGCCGCCGCAGAACGTAAGGCGGCCGAACAGATCACGCGCGAGAAGACCGCGCTGCAGGCTGCCACGTTCGCGACCAATTCCGGTCTGCGGATGTTGAACGCCGGCGACCTCGACGGAGCCATCGGGCAGTTTCAGTCCGCCATCAAGGCCGCGCCGGAGTACGCCCCCGCCTACTACCACCTCGGCCAGGCGCTCCAGCGCAAGGGACAGAAGGCCGAGGCCCAGACCGCCTTTCAGCGGGCAGCCGAGTTGGACCCGAAGCTGGAAGCGCCCGCACATTGAGTTGTGACGAACGACGCTAACCTCTTGAAAACTCTTGACAACGGAGCGCTGCGCCGATAAGCTTTCGCGCCATCTACAGCGCCCGATCGGGTAGCTGACTGTGAGGGGGAGATGATGCGCGTCGCAAGACTTTCCTCAGGCCTTTTGGGTTTCGCTCTGATTTGCGGTTTGCTGCTGCTCCTGTCGCCCAACCGGACTGCGGCCCAAGCGGTCTTCGGCCAGATTTATGGTGTGGCCACCGACCCGGCTGGCGCCGCCGTACCCTCGGTCAAGGTCACGGTGACTTCGGTCAGCAAGGGCACCTCTCGAGAGGTGACCACCAATGAAACCGGCAACTACACCGTCACGCACCTGATTCCCGACACCTACGACATCCGTGCCGAAATCCAGGGCTTCAAGGTTTTCGAGGCCAAGGGCATCAAGGTGTTTGCCGACCAGGGCGCACAAGTCAACATCAAGCTCGAGATCGGCGCTGCCGTCGAAACGGTGACCGTGACGGCGGAAGACGTCCCGCTGCTGAAGACCGACCGCGCCGATGTGGCCACCACGTTTTCTGAGAAAACCGTGACCGAGCTGCCGGTCTCCCTGGGCCGCAACTTCACCGATCTGCAGCTCCTCACGCCCGGCACGCAACTGTTTACCTGGCAGCACGCCTCCAGCGAGAACCCCCAGTCCAGTAAGCAGATCAACGTGAACGGCCAGCACTTCGCCGGAACCTCGTTCCAACTCGACGGCACCGAGAATCGCGACCCCATCCTGGGCATCATCGTGGTGAATCCGCCCCTGGAGTCGGTGACGGAAACCAAAGTCGCCACCCAGAACTATGACGCCGAGTTCGGTCAGGCCCTGGCAGCGGTCATCACAGCCCAGACTAAGTCGGGCAGCAACGACGTGCACGGCAGCGCCTACTGGTTCCGGCACAGCGACGAGCAGCAGGCCGTGGATGCGACCATCGGCGTCGACCCCGTTACCGGGAGGCAGATCGCCGACGCGCTCCATAACCAGTTCGGCGGCACCTTGGGCGGTCCCATCCTGAAGAACAAGCTGTTCGTCTTCGGCGCCTACGAAGGCACGCGCGATAAAGTAGGACGCGCGGCTCAGTTGACCGTACCCACGGCGCTGGTACGCAGCACCTGTCTTAACCCGGCCAGCCTGATATGCGACCTGAGCGAATACACAGCGCCTATTTTCAATCCTTTCACCGGCGATCCCGGCCCTGACAGCGTGATTGGCACGCCGGATGACCCGGGAACCGGGCGGACCCAGTTTGCGGGCAACATCATTCCCAGCAATCTGCTGTCGCCTCAGGCTGTGGCCTTGCTGTCCCTGTTGCCCCCTCCGAGTGCGCCGGGCACGCTGGGCAACTTCACGGCTACTGGCACGGGCGGATTTGACGCCAACCTGTTTTCCATACGCACCGACTACGCGGCCACCGACCGGCTGCATATCTATGGGCGCTACAGCTTCGCCCAGTACAGCCTCACCGGTCGGGGCGCGTTCGACACCGACTCGGTCGCGGTGGGCGGGCGCGGGCTCGGCCTGAATGGCTTTGCCGGCCAGTCCGCGAGTCGCGATCAAAGCATCGCTGCGGGATTCGATTACAGTTTCAGTCCCAGCCTGCTGATGGACTTTCGCTTCGGCTGGTTCAAGTATCGCGTGAACGTGAATCCCAACGGTTTGGGCACCACGCCGGCGACGGATGCCGGCCTGGTCGGCCTGAACTTCGGCAATGACTTCACCTCGGGCATGCCGGCCTTCTTCATCGGCGACCAGGGACAACTGGGTGGTGACATCGAGTTCGGCTATGCCCTATCCGATCGTCTGACGCGCTGCAACTGCCCGCTCATCCAGAACGAGGATCAGTTCCAGTTCGTCAACAACTGGACCAAGATCCACGGCAACCACGCCATCAAGTGGGGCGCAGATATCCGCTACGCCCGCAACCTGCGGGTGCCCAGCGACCGGCATCGCGCCGGCGAACTGAGCTTCGACCGCCGGTTCACCTCCGATAACGGCACCGACGGCCTGGGCATCGCCACCTTCCTGTTGGGTGGTGTGACGCGCTTCACGCGCTACCCTCCGGACTCACCTACCGACGCGGGTGAGCGCCAGAAGCGCTGGTTCTTTTACGGCCAGGACACCTGGCGCGCCACTCCCAAGCTGACCGTCAACGTCGGACTGCGCTGGGAGATTTACTTCCCGGAGAGCGTCACCGGGCCGGAGAAAGGCGGATTCCTTGACCTGGAGACGGGCCAGATTCGCGTGGCTGGAGTGGGCGGCATCCAAAGCAACATGAACGTGCAGAACAGCCTCAGCAACTTCGCGCCGCGCCTGGGCCTTGCCTACCAGATCACGCCCAAAACCATTCTGCGCATGGGCTATGGCCGCAGCTTTGACATCGGCGTGTTCGGTTCCATCTTCGGGCATGCGGTGACCCAGAACCTCCCGGTTCTGCCCATCCAGGAGAACGACGCCGGGACTGCAAACGCGCAGGAGTTCAACCTCTCCGCTCCCGGTGGTGTTCCTGGAGTCGCCCCACCTGTGATTCCCTCCGATGGACTGATCACGTTGAGTGACCGGATATTCCAGCGGGCGCGGCCCAACCAGATGCGCCTGCCCACAGTGGACGCCTGGAACATCACCATCCAGCGCGAGATCACGCCCACGCTTACCGTGGAGCTTGCCTACGTCGGTAACAAGGGCACGCACGTCTTTGCTGGCGACGGTCCAGCGTTCAATGTTAACCAAGCAACGGTCGAGGGCTTTGCCGCCGGCGTGCCGCGGTCGTTGCGGTTGTTGTTCTTCAATCGCTACCCGTTCCAGTCGGTGAATCCAGCGACAGGGGCGTGCACCGCGGTGGCCGACCCCGGACCCAACGGGGTCATCGATACACCGCCCGGCGGTGACCTGGCTGGAGACGACGTAGGCTTCTGCTGGGGTCAGAGCATCGACTTCTTCGGCAACCTGGCGGATAACAACTACAACGCGCTCCAGATGCGGGTGGAGAAGCGTTTCTCCAAGGGCTACCAGTTCCTGGCCCACTACACCTGGGCGCAGGCCTTCAACGAAGACGGGGATTACTTCCCCATCGATCCGCGGGTGAACTACGGGCCGAACAACTTCAACCGCCGGCACGTGTTCGTGTTCACCAATCTGGTCGAGCTGCCCTTCGGGCGCGGCAAGAAGTTCGGCAACGACGTCAGCCGCGGGCTGGATTATCTGATCGGCGGCTGGCAGATCAGCACCGTCACCAACTGGAGCAGCGGCCTGCCGTTCTCGGTCCGCTACGACGAGTGCGGGTCGGATCGGGATACTGGGCCCTGTCGTCCCGACCTGATCGGTGACGTGGACACCGGGGATGAGAACGGCTGGCTCCCCACCGTGGGCAACCTGACGACCAACGGCGCCAGCATTGGCCCGTGGCAACGGCCCCAGGTGGGCGAGTTCGGCACCAGCGGTCGCAACTCGTTCCGCGGTCCCCAGTTCTTCAACACCGACCTGTCCATATTCAAGAACTTCACCATCACGGAGCGGGTGCGGGCCCAGTTCCGTTTCAACGCCTTCAATGTGTTTAACAGGGTCAACTGGGGCACGCCCGGCGTATTCTGGTCCGAGTTCGGATTCGGCGGAGATACTTGTATCGATTGCGGCGGCCGAGCCATGACCATCGACCACCACGGTGGCCCCATGCGCCAGTTGCAGTTCGGCGCCAAAGTAAGCTTCTAAGTCTCGAACGTAGCAGGAATCTCGGGGGGGAGCCCAAGCGGCTCCCCTTTTTGTCGCTCTCGTGGACCGCATCGCGAACGCTATACTGATGTGACCGTGGCCCACACGTGGAAACGCAGGCCTCTGCGGGACGCCTGTCTATTTCTGGCACTGCTGGTCTTCGCCGGCAGTCTGACTGCCTCCCCGCAGGAGAGCCCCGATGCCCTGCCGGCCGCTCGCACGCTGATCCAGGAGGGCAAACTGGACGAGGCCATCGCGCGGCTGGAAGCGATTGCGAAAACCGAGCCTGGGCGGCCGGGTCTGGCACGGGAATTGGGCGTTGCCTACTACCGCAAGGGCGAGCATGCGCGCGCCATCCCACATCTGCAGCGCGCCCTTGAGGAAAACCCGAGCGACCCGGAGGTCACGCAGCTCCTGGGACTCAGCTATCACTTCACCGGCCGCATGGCCGACGCCATTCCGCTGCTGGAGAAGGTCCGGTCGTGGATGCCTTCCGCCAACGTGAACGCCGATTACGTGCTGGGCCTTTCCTACATCCAGGTCAAGGATTTCGAGCGTGCCCGGAGGGCCTTCGCAAGCATGTATGGCGTCCCGCCGGATTCCGCCGCCGCGCATCTTTTCCTGGCCCGCATGCTGCTGCGCCAGGAGTTCGATCCGGTCGCCGAAGAGAACGCCCTGAAGGCGGCGTCGCTCGACCCCAGGCTTCCCGGCGCCCACTTCCTGCTGGGTGAGCTGTACGTGTTCAAGTCCAGAATCCCGGAAGCCATCGCCGAATTCGAGAAAGAGCTGGCCATCAACCCGGCCCAAGCCGCCACCTACTACAAATTGGCCGATGCCTACACCCGCATCCAGAAATGGGATGAGGCGCAGCGCCTGCTGCAGAACTCCATCTGGCTGGATTCCACCGCCAGCGGGCCTTTCATCCTGCTGGGCAAGGTGCTGATGAAGAAGCAAGAGCACCAGCTTGCCCTGCGCACCTTGCAGCGCGCCATTCAAATGGATCCCAACAACTTCGTGGCCCACCACTGGCTGGGGCAGGCCCTGCGGGCCGTGGGCAGGAACGAGGAAGCGGAACGCGAGTTGCGTCTCGCACAGGAATTGCAGTCCGTGCAGAGCTCGGGCCGGTAGCTTGGCCGCGACCGGCGAATCTGGCCTGCGCTCTAAAAAACGGCCTTTGCTCCGGGCACGAAAGCTCTTAGAATCGCGCCAGTGCGCTCATCCCCCGAGGCCGCGTGAAAAAGGTCATCGCCATCTATCCCGGCTCGTTCGATCCGCTTACCAACGGCCACCTGGACCTGATCGAGCGCGGCAGCAAGATCTTCGACGAGCTCATCGTCGCCATCCTGCGCAACCCGGAAAAAGCGCCGCTGTTCTCGCTCTCGGAGCGGCGCGAGATGCTGGAGGCCATGACCCGCCCTTACCGCAACGTGCGTGTGGACATCTTCTCCGGCCTGCTGGTGGACTACGCGCGCCGCAAGAAGGCGCATGCGGTGCTGCGCGGCATCCGTGCCATCAGCGACTACGAGTACGAACTGCAGATGGCCTTGATGAACCGCAAGCTCGAGCCCCAACTGGAAACCGTCTTCATGATGCCCGCCGAGCAATACTCGTACCTGAGCTCGCGCCTGGTGAAGGAAGTGTTCGAGCACGGCGGCTCGGTGCGCGGTCTGGTGCCGCGCATCGTCGAGGAACGGCTGCAAAGCAAGGTGAACGGAACCGCGCCGCGCCAGCCCCGCGGCCGGCGACAATCAAGGAGAGGATGACATGGCGGCAACAGCCCCGGTGAAGATGCAGGCGAAGTCCGGTCCATTGACGGAGCGCATCCAGCGCATCGAGATCTCGGCCACCCTCGCGGTGGTGAACGAGGCGGACAGGCTGCGCGCCGCGGGCGTCGACCTGGTGGACTTCGGCGCCGGTGAGCCTCACTTTTCTACGCCGGAGCACATCAAGCAGGCCTGCGTCCGGGCCCTCGAAGCCAATTACACGAGGTACACACCTGTTGCCGGTTCAGCCGAGCTGCGCGACGCCATCATCCGCCGCCACGCCCAGGACTTCGGCTCGGAATACCGGCGCGAAGAATGCATCGCCTCCGTGGGCGGCAAGCATGCGCTGTTCAACGCCATTCAAGTGCTGGTGGACCACGGCGATGAGGTCATCCTGCCGGTGCCTTACTGGGTCTCGTTCAAGGACATCATCCAGTACGCCGGCGGCCGGCCGGTGTTCATCGAGTGCGACGAGCAGCGCGGCTTCGCGCTTAGCGCGGCGATGATCGAGCGTGCCATCACGCCGCGCACCAAGGCCATCATCCTCAATTCGCCTTCGAACCCGTCGGGCGCGGTCATGCGCGAAGAAGAAGTACGCGCCATCGTGGAGATGGCCCACGCCCGCGGCATCTACGTCCTCGCTGATGAATGCTATGTCTACCTGAACTTCACCGGGCGGAAGTTCTCTTGCGGCTCCGTCCGCGAGGCCAAGGAGCATCTCGTCATCCTCGGCTCGTTGTCGAAGACCTACGCCATGACCGGCTGGCGTCTGGGCTACGGGTTGGCGCCGGCGCCCATCGTCGGCGCGATGCAGAAGCTGCAGAGCCAGTCCACGTCCAACCCCACTTCCATCGTGCAGAAGGCCGCGGTGGCGGCCCTCACCGGGTCGCAGGAGTGCGTCGAAGAGATGCTGGCCGATTACATCCGCTTGCGTGACCGCGTGGTAGCCGGCCTCAACGCTATTCCGGGCGTGCGCTGCGCCAAGCCGGAAGGCGCGTTCTACGCCTATCCCAACATCTCCGCGTTTCTCGGACGCAGCGGCGTCAACTCACCCACCGAACTTGCCGGCCGCCTGATGCGCGAGGCCGGCGTGGTCACCGTTCCCGGCGAAGCCTTCGGCACGCGCGAGCACATCCGCGTGTCGTACGCCACCTCCGCCGCCGAGCTGGATAAGGGCCTGGAGCGGATGAAGAAGTTCCTGACCTCGCTATGAGAAATCTTCACCGCTGAGCCCGCAGAGATCGCAGAGAGGGGCTAAACGCAACATTCATGCCGTCATCCTGAGTGAGGGAGGGCTCCCAAGCGCCTTCTCCAGCTTGGCAAACCCGAGCGAAGGACCTTGGGTTTGCTTTCAAGGCGGACATCGCGCGTCCTAGTCGGCACTTCGCTTCCCTCGTGTCCTTTGTGGTTAAGCTTTTCCTGCCCTTGTTACCATTAGGCGGCCGCGCATGTCCGACCTCTATCCACTCCTGCTCTTGCCCGAATTCAAGCAGCGCGTCTGGGGCGCGCGCGACCTTTCGCCCATCTATCCCAACTACAAGGTCGAAGGCGAGCCCGTCGGCGAAGTCTGGCTGACCGGAGACGCATGCCGCGTGGCCAACGGGCCGCTGGCCGGGCAGACCTTGGGTGACCTGGCGAAGCGCTACGGCCGTGAGCTGGTAGGCGAGGCCGCGCCCGAGCCCGACCGCCTTCCCCTGCTCCTGAAGTTCCTGTTCCCGCGCCAGAAGCTCTCCGTGCAGGTCCATCCGACTGACGAAGACGCGCGCCGCGCGGGGCTCCCATGCGGCAAGAGCGAATGCTGGTACGTGGTTTCTGCGGAGATTGACGCCCAGGTAGGCCTCGGCCTGAAGCCCGGCACTTCCCGCGCCGACTTCGAAGCCGCCGTCCGCGGCGGCGGCCGGGCCGACCTACTGCTCAACTGGATTTACATCCGCACCGGCGAGATGCTCTACAACCCGGCCGGCACCGTCCACGCTATCGGGCCGGGCTCGGTGCTGCTCGAGACCCAGCAGAACTCCGACACCACCTATCGCCTGTATGATTACGGGCGCGCGCGGGAGATGCACTTGGAACAGGGACTGGCGGCCTTGAGGGAGCAGACAGCGGCCGGGAAGGTGCGGCCCGGCGTGCCCGATCCGGAGCGTGTTCCGGACCTGCGGCCGCTTCTGCAGTCGAAGCGCTCGGCCCGTGTCACACAGTTGATCGCTGCGCCCCTGTTCGTGGTTTCGCAGTGGAAGCTGGACGAGGATGACCTGGTCACGATGCGTTCGGAAGGCCTCTCGCCGCATGTCCTCGTAGCGCTCGACGGTTGCGGCACGGTCGATATGGGTGGAGGCCAGCGGGTGACTCTTGCGCGCGGCGATGCGGTCATCGTGCCGGCCGCGGTCGCGGAATGCCGGCTTTCGCCCCAGTGGCGCCTGGAGTTGCTCTCCGTCATGCTCGGCTTGCCGGAGATTCCGGAGCCGGAGATCGCGCTTCCATGAGTCTCGCCCACTTCTATCCCGTCATCGTAGCTGGCGGACGCGGCACGCGCTTCTGGCCGCGCAGCCGCACCCGCCGTCCCAAGCAACTGCTGGCGCTCGACAGCACACGCACCATGCTCCAGCAGACCGCCGCGCGCCTGGCGGCGCTGGCTCCTCCGCGGCGCTTCTGGGTCATCACGGGCAGTCAGCTCAAGGCGCCCATCGCGCGCCAGCTCCCGCGCGTCCCGCGCAAGCACATCATCGCCGAGCCCGTGGGTCGCAACACCGCGCCCGCCGCCGGCCTGGCCGCGTTCCTGCTGTTGCGCGATGATCCCGATGCCGTCCTCGGCATGTTTCCCGCCGACCACGTCATCGCCGATCCAAATCGCTTTCGCCAGGCGGTGCTGCAGGCGGTCGAAGTCGCCGCTGCGGGACCGAACATGGTCATCATGGGTATTGCGCCTACGCGTCCCGAAACCGGCTACGGCTACATCGAGACCGGCGAGGAAGTCGGGCCCGGCCTGCGCCGTGTCCGCCGCTTCACCGAAAAGCCTGATGCCGCTCGCGCCCGCGAGTTCCTTTCTGCCGGCAACTATCAGTGGAACAGCGGCATGTTCGTGTGGCGCGCCCAGACGCTCGCCGATCTGTTGCGTGAGCACTTGCCCCACACGGCGGCGCTGCTGGAACAGATTGCTGCGGCGCGCGGTACCGGCCGCTTCAAGCGGACGCTGGCGCGCCTGTATCGCAAGGTCGAGAACATCAGCGTCGACTATGCCGTGGCCGAGCCGCAGTCGGCCAAGGGAGAGGCGGCGTCGAATCTCTACTGCATCACCGCAGATTTCGGCTGGAGCGACCTCGGCTCCTGGGCCGCGCTCTATGAGCATCGCGCCGCCGCATTCCAGGACGGCGCGAACATTGTCGAGGCGGACGGTCGCTTCGAGGTCGATTCCGCCGGCAATTATGTACACGCGCCACGCAAGTTCGTGGCCACCGTCGGCGTCAAAGACCTGGTCGTAGTGGAAACCGGCGACGCCCTGCTCATCACCACCCGCGACCGCGCCCAGGACGTGGGCAAGATCGTGAAGCACCTGGAAGCAAAACGAAGAAAGGACCTTCTCTAGCTGTGAGCTCCTAGCTTTCTAGCTAGAAGCTGGGAGCTAGCAGCTATTGGCGATTGGGTACTGGCAACTGGCAACTGAGATTCATTTCGGCACCGACGGGTGGCGCGGCCTGATCGCCGACGATTTCACCTTCGCCAACGTGCGCCGTGTCGCGCAGGCCATCGCCTCGTACGTGGTGAAATATGAGGATGCCGCCAAAGGCGTCGCTGTCGGCTATGACACACGCTTTGCCTCGCCCCGCGCGGCAGAGCTTGTGGCAGAGACTTTGGCCGCTGCAGGCATTCCGGTTCTGCTTTCAAACGATTACGTTCCCACGCCCGTCGTTTCCTTCACGGTGAAGAATCGCAGTTTGGCCGCGGGTGTGGTCGTCACTTCCAGTCACAATCCCTGGAACTGGAACGGCGTCAAGGTGAAGGCTCGTTATGGCGGTTCGGCCTCGCCCGAAATCATGAAAAAGATCGAGGAGGAGCTGCGCGCCGGCGCCCAGCCCAGGGGCGCGACTGCCGCCATCACCACGGCGGACTTCAAACCCGACTACGTCCAGGCCATCACGCGCCTGGTGGACATGGAGCGCATCGCGCGCGCCGGATTCCGCTTCGTCATCGACGTGATGTACGGTTCCGGCCGTGGCGTGCTGGCCGGCATCTTCCGGCAGCACCGCGTCGAGCACGTCGAGATTCGCAACGACGTCAACCCGCTCTTCCCGGAGATCAACCCCGAGCCCATCGAGCCGCACGTGCGCATGGCGCAGGAAACGGTGGTGCAGGAGCGCGCCCACGCCGGCTTCATTTCCGATGGCGACGCCGACCGCATCGGCGCCGTGGATGAAAACGGCGCCTTCGTCGATCCCCACAGGATCTTCTCCATCCTGCTCTACTGGCTGCTGGCGCGCCGCCAGTGGCCGGGCGAGGTGGCCCGCGCCTTCAACTCCACCCACATGGCCGACCGCATCGCCGCCCGCTTCGGCCGCAAGATGCACGTCACGCCCATCGGCTTCAAGTACCTGGGCGCGCTGATGATGGAGCGCAACGTCCTGATCGCCGCCGAGGAATCCGGCGGCATCGGCCTCAAGCGCCACCTGCCCGAGCGCGATTCCACCCTCAACGCCCTGCTGCTCGCCGGCGTGATGGCTGAGGAAGGCAAGACGCTGGGACAATTGGTCGCCGAGCTCCAGCAGGAATTCGGCGCGCACTATTACGGCCGTCGCGACCTGCACATCCCGGATGAGGTAAAGTGGGCGGCGATACGCCATGCCGAGAGCGATGGGACGGCTGCGGTCGGCCCCTATCGTGTTCTGCGGCGCGAGAAGGTGGATGGCATAAAATTGTTTCTTGATGCGCCGCGCAACGGTTCCGGCGCAGAACCTTGGCTGCTCGTCCGCGCCTCGGGCACCGAGCCGCTGCTGCGCCTGTACGCGGAGGCTGCTGCCCCGGACCTGGTCCGCAACATCCTGGACCAGGCCGAAGAGTTCGTCGCCGATAAGGCAACTGCAGCCACACAGCGCGCGTGACCGATAACGGCCGTCAATCGTTTAATCGGAGGGTTGTTTTCAGCTAGAAGCTAGCGGCCAGGAGCTGGAAGCTGAGACCTGACATGTGAGACCCCCGACCATGCTCCCCTCCTCCAACCCGCCCGACACTCCCGAGGCCCGGGCCTACAACCGCACCAAGCGCTGGCTCGCCATCGCCGATTTCCTCCTCGGCCTGGTGTTCCTGTTCGTGCTGCTGGCCACCGGTTGGACGCGCAGCCTGCGCGACCTGGCCGTTCGCGCATCGCTGGAGAACTACTGGCTCGCCGTTTTCCTCTACGTTTTTCTGTTGCTGCTGGCGAGCAAGCTGCTTGGTCTGGGCCTCGATGTCTACGCGTTCCGCCTCGAGCATCGTTACCACCTTTCCAACCAGAAGCTCGCCTCCTGGGCCTGGGACCAGCTCAAGGGATTCCTGGTCGGCCTGGTCATCGCCACCCTCGTGGTCGAGCTGATTTACCTGGCCATTCGCCTGTGGCCGCAAAACTGGTGGCTGGCCGCCTGGTTCGTGTTCATCTTTCTGTATTTGTTCTTCGCGCAGATTGCTCCGGTGGTGCTCTTCCCGCTGTTTTACAAATTCAAGCCGCTCGAGGACGAAGACCTCAGGCAGAGACTCACCGCTCTGGGCGAGCGCGCTGGCACCCGCGTGCGCGGCGTCTACGAGTGGAAGCTGTCGGAGAAGAGCAGGAAAGCCAACGCCGCGCTCACCGGCTTGGGCGCGACCCGCCGCATCCTGCTGGCCGATACGCTCCTTGCGAACTACACGCACGATGAGATTGAGGCTGTCCTGGCCCACGAGCTCGGCCACCACGTCCATCGCCATATTCCCAAGAGCATCGTGGTGCACGTCATGACCACGTTCCTCGGATTCTGGGCGGCGAATCAGGCGTTGCTCTACGCCATCGAACAGCGCCACATGTTTGAGACCCTGGCCGACTTCGCCAGCCTTCCCCTGCTCGCGCTGGTCTCGACCGTGCTCTCGCTGCTGCTCATGCCGGTGATGAACGCGTGGTCCCGGCACAACGAACGCCAGGCCGACCGCTATGCCTTTGCGGCTGTGCCCAGCGTTGTGCCGTACATCTCGGCGCTCAACAAGCTGTGCGCACAGAACCTGGCCGAACGCACTCCCTCGCGCTTCGTGGAGTGGCTCTTCCACTCCCATCCCGCGATTTCGCGTCGCATCGCCGCCGCCGAAGCCTACGCCGTTGCCAAGGGACAAGCTGGAGCCGCAGGCTCATAACCTGAGACCTGAGACCTCTACCTCTTCCCAGCCCGCGAGAGCAGAACTGCTTCTACGCGTCGCAGGTCTTCCTCTGTATCCACTCCAATGGTGTCATGCGGGGTCTCGGCAACCTGGATGGGCATGTCGTTTTCGAGGAAGCGCAACTGTTCCAGGCGTTCTCCCCGTTCCAGCGGTGACTCCGGCAGGGCGCAGAAGCGGTCCAGAGCCGCGCGCCGGTAAGCATACACACCCAGGTGCTTGAAGTAGCGGACCGCGCCTGAGGCGTCGCGGTCGTGCGGGACCGGCGCGCGGGAAAAATACAGCGCCCTGCCCACGAGATCGGTGACCACCTTCACCGCATTGGGATTGTTGACATCGGCGGGTGCGCAGGGCGCTTTCAGTGTCGCCACCAGCGCCTTGGGATCGCGCATGGTGGCGAGCAGCAGTTCGATGTGTGCCGGTTCGAGCAGCGGCTCGTCGCCCTGGATGTTGACGTACACATCGGCCGCCACCGCCTGCGCCACCTCGTGCACGCGTTCGGTCCCGGAGCGATGCGCCCCCGAGGTCATGCGCCCGGTCCACCCGTGCGCCCGGCACAGGGCCAGGACTTCTTCCGAATCGGTGGCTACAATCACTTCGCGCAGGCCCGGGCAGGCCCGTGCGGCGTCCACCACCCAGGCCAGCAGCGGCCGTCCCGCAACCTCGCGCAGCACCTTCCGCGGCAGCCGCGTAGAACCCAGTCGTGCCGGAATGACGGCGATCGCGTCCAGGATTCCTCCGCGGCGATGATGTTAGCACCGCACCCGGCTGACACGCCGGTCTGTTCAGCCCTTACCGGTACACTACTTGCTCGGCCTTGAACGCAGTTCCGACTTGCCCCCGCGTCTTAACTGACCTTGCACGGCGCGGCGCCAGTACTGCAAGCAAGGCCGCTATTGCGAGAAGGGCAGGTACGTCACCCCACAGATGGGCGATGTGCTCGGGATTTTCCAACGCTTGTGCCGCCATGATCCCAGCGTGCGCGATGCTCGACCACACCGTGAACCAGATCAGGCTCAAGTGGGCAAGCGGGTTCCGGCTGGCAATCAGCAGGAAAATACCCAGCGTCGGTAGACGGCCAGTATCATCTGCAGGTAGTTCGGCAGGTTGTGTGACTGTCCTCCGTGCCACGACCAGCCGGAAGGCCAAATCGCTATCAGGCTGTAGAACCCGACGACAAAAGTCACGCCTACCGCCACCAGCGCTACGCGCAGAGGACCATGCCTTGCGGCATAGCTGGCACCACCTGGCGCGAATCCGCGCCGCGGTGGCCCGGGATCTAGGTGTCTTACACGTGCCCCTGGCGCTGCCTTGTCCGTGAGCAGGCTCCGCACGCGGCCCTGCGACGGCTGGTTTGACACCCCTCTGGCGCGCTCTTAAAATCGGTTTTGGGCCGCTGTTTGAGCCAGCCCTCCTTGACTTCGGCCCTCTTCCCGCACGCCGTGGCACTCTCTGGCTGCACCACAGCAGAGCGTGGTCGGCATGGCCGTGTAGCCTCGGTGGTTGCACATCGTGAGGATGGCGGTGTAGCTCAGGTGGTTAGAGCGAGGGTCTCATAATCCCTAGGTCGGTGGTTCGAGTCCACCCGCCGCCACCAATGTTTCAATCACTTGAAGATCCCGCGGCAGCTTTCTCCGAGCAGGCTGGCGGGGCGGAGACTTGGCGTCCTTGAGTCTCAAGAGCGCAAGGGAAGTACGCCGGCCCGGAAGCCGCTCTCAGTGAATCAGCCAATCGTGGAGCAGGGCGCGCATCTTGGCGCCTTCCGGACTGCCGCGGACCGCATCCAGCACGGCCATCTGCACACCCGGCCCGCGACCGAAGAATCCCACCCAGTAGGGGACATGAAACTCGAAGTCCAGCGGTTCCGCGCGCACGGCCAAGTCTCGAACCCGGAAGAATCCGGTGAGAAAGAGCAACCGGCGGACTTTCTCCACGACCAGGTCCTGCGCCCGATCCGTATCGATGGCGGGCGGAGGATGGTTCCGCGTCTCCACCTCGACGGTTTCCCCGGCTTCGGGAACATGGTCGAAACCGTAGAGGTCGAGCGTCCCTGCGACCGAGTCCAGGGCCAGCAGGCGACGGTCGCACTTGCCGGCGTTCCGTATCTCCACCCGGTAAAGCCGGAAGGGGATGTACACCTCGGCGAGCGATCGCAGGGGACCGCGACCCAGCCATCGCCCCAGAAAACCTGGGCGCCGCCAGCGCGCGAGAGCCTGTTCCCGGCTGAGATTCGGCCGCAGGCTGCGGATGACGCTCACGTCTCCCTTCCTAAGCGAAGTAGATCCACAACGCTACCACGGTGACCACCAGCAGGACGCTCATGGCCACGTTGATGCGGTGTTCCCTGGGCGTTTCCGGGGCGGGCTTGTATTCCAGCACCACAGGATCGCGCAGCGCAGTGACATCGATCTTCGAGCCCAAGGTGGCGAAGGTCAGCCCGGCGAGCCTGGCGCGATCCGGGACGGCGGTCATGAGGCTCACGCCGATCAGGACCGCGGCGCATACGGCGAACATGAGAATGGCATAGTGGAGAAAATTCATGTCCACCAGCCAGCGAATGGCTGAGGACTGGTAGTGGCGGGTCTTGTCCAGCACCTCCAGCACGAAGCGAACGCTACCCAGAACGAACCCGGTCAGCAGGGAGCTGATGGCGCCGGTGCCGTTCAAACGCGGCCACAGGATCCCCAGCAGAAAACAGACCGCGATGGGCGGGCTTACGTAGGCCTGCACGCTCTGCAGGTAGATGAACAACTGCGCGCTCAGCAGGTTGATGAAGGGCACCCACAGGATTCCCAGGAACACCATCACGGCGGTGGCGATTCGCCCGATGAACACGAGCTGCCGCTCACTGGCCTGGGGCCGGACCTTCTTGTAGAAATCCAGCGTCACCAGGGTCGAGGCCGAGTTGAAGACCGAAGCCATCGAACCCATCAGCGCGGCCAGCAGCGCCGCAATCATCACTCCCACCAGACCGGTAGGGAGCAGGCTGATGACCAGCGTGGGATAGGCGACATCGCCGTTGGTCACCCGCCCATCGACGATGTGGAACGCGCCGGGATACAGCGCCAGCGCAATCAGCCCCGGCAGCACGAGCATGAACACCGGCAGGATCTTCAGGTAGCCGGCCATGATGCATCCGCCGCGGGCATGGCCCTCATCCTTGGCCGACAAGACGCGCTGCACAATGACCTGATCGGTGCACCAGTACCAGATGCCGAGGATGGGCGCACCGATGAAGATGCCGGTCCAGGGAAACTCAGGGTCGCTGACCGGCTTGATCATGTGGAAGTAGTCCGGGGGAACCGCTGCCCGCAAGCCTTCGAATCCTCCCACCCGTTCGAGCCCGATCACCGTCAGGGCCACGGCACCGGCGATGAGGATGAGCGTCTGCAGAACCTCGGTATAGATGACTGCGGAAAGGCCGCCGGCCACGGTGTAAATCCCCGTCAGCACCACGAGGATGATGGAGGCGGTCAGCGGGCTCCACCCCACCACCCGCTCCAGCACGACGGCCGCCGCGTAGAGGTGCACGGAGATTTTGGTGAAGACATAGGCGATGATGGAAATGCCCGCCAGGTAGATGGCACAGGACCGGTTGAAGCGTCGCTCCAGAAACTCCGGCATGGTGAACACGTTCGAGCGCAGGTAGAAGGGGACGAAAACCCAGCCCAGGATGAGGACAATCAGGCAGGCAAGCCATTCGAAGTGGCCGACCGCCAGGCCGGAAGTGGCTCCCGATCCCGCCAACCCGATGAAGTGCTCAGTCGAGATATTGGAGACGAAGAGCGACGCGCCGATGGCGAACCAGCCCACGTTGCGGCTGGCCAGGAAGTAGTCGGCCGAGGTCTTCTCGCGGCGTGCAAAATAGAAGCCGATGGCGAAGACGACGACGAAATACACCGCGATGATGACCAGATCCAGGGTCTCCAGGGCGCGGTGGGTCAGGGCGGCGTTGGCTGTCTGCATCATCGCAGTCGATTCTAGCTGCAGCGTTCCCCCCAGGCTGCAGGTGAAGCCGGAACTTTACACCATGCCACGCGATGGCTCAACCAGCTTCGTCTGGTGATGCGCTCGCAGTGCCGGCGTGGCGCACTCGCTGGCCTCGATCCATCGCAGGCCTGCAGCGATGACATAGAATAGCCGCGCGCAGGTGGATGAGAGGAGGGCGACGTGAACGAAATCCGAAGCTGGCAGTACATCGGCGGACCCTGCCCGGTGCGGTTGGCGCCGCACCTCCCGCGTCTGCGGAGAGGGCGCGCGGCATGGCTCCTGGCAGCAGCGCTGTGCACTCTCTGGCTACCGTCTCTGGCGGCCGAGAACCCGGCCGCCCCGCCACCAGAGCTGGCCGACGTTGCACGTTACATCCACGAAGGCTGGGACCGCCTGACGCGCTCCATGAGCGACTGCGCCGTCGTACACGATCCCAAAGTCGGCGATCTCTCCGTGCTGTATCTGCCTTTCGGGCTTGAGACGCCGGGCAGCGTGCGCGAGTTGGAGACGAGATGCGCCGGCCTCCGGGTGGATCGGCTGCCGAAGAAGATCGAACGCCTGGGCCAGGTGGAGATGAGCCAGATCCGCACCCACGGGGTCCTGTATCTTCCGCATGCGTACGTCGTTCCGGGCGGACGCTTCAACGAAATGTACGGCTGGGACAGCTACTTCATCCTGCTTGGATTGCTGCGCGACGGCAGGCTGGAGCTGGCGCGCGGCATGGTGGAGAACTTTTTCTTCGAGATCGAGCACTACGGCGCGGTCCTGAACGCGAACCGCACGTACTTTCTGACGCGCTCGCAGCCGCCCTTCCTGACCTCGATGGTCCTTGCGGTGTACGAAGCCGATCCGCGCCCGGAGAGCGCCAAGCAGGAATGGCTGGCCCGGGCCTACGACTATGCGGTGAGGGATCACCGCCTGTGGACCACCGGTTCGAAACTCGCCGGCGAGACGGGTCTGTCTCGCTATTACGACTTCGGCGAGGGGCCGGTGCCGGAAATCGACGACAGCGACTTGAGCGACTACCGGGGCGCGCTCCGTTATTTCCTGCTGCACCGGGAAGAAGCCAAGCCGTTTGTGGTCGTGAACCCGAAGAGCGCGGCGGATTCGCCGGGCCCGCACTTTCCTGTTTACATCTGCAACCCGCAGAAGCGCCCGGGAGGCGCCGACCGCTGCGACGTTGTTCAATCTATGGGTCTGACTGCGGACTACTACAAGGGCGACCGCGCGATGCGCGAATCGGGCTTTGACATCTCCTTCCGTTTCGGCCCGTTCAGCGGGCGGACGCACCACTATGCGCCGGTTTGCCTGAACAGCCTGCTCTACAAGGCGGAAACCGACCTGGAGAAGATGAGCCGGATGCTGGGACGGGAACAGGACGCGCGGCAATGGCAGGAGCGCGCGACCCGCCGCAAAGAGAACATCCAGAAGTACCTGTGGGACGAAGCCCGCGGGCTGTTCATGGATTACGACTTCACGACCGGGAAGCGCTCCTCCTACGAGTACGCGACGACGTTCTACCCGCTGTGGGCAGGTCTGGCCACGCCGGAGCAGGCCCGAGCCCTGGCGCGCAACCTGGCGCGCTTCGAGCACCCGGGCGGACTGGCCATGAGCCGCAACGAGACCAGGACCCAGTGGGACTATCCCTACGGCTGGGCGCCAATTCAGCTTCTGGCCGCGGAGGGCTTCCGCCGCTACGGCTTTGCCGACGAGGCCAACCGCCTCTCCTATGAGTTCCTGTCCACGGTGCTGGAGAACTTCCGGCGTGACGGCACCATCCGTGAGAAGTACAATGTCGTGACCCGCTCTTCCGAAACCCAGGTGGCGGTCGGTTACAGTGAGAACGTCATCGGCTTTGGGTGGACCAACGGCGTCTTCCTCGAGTTGCTCCATCAGCTCCCGCAGGAGTGGGTGAAACGCCTGGCGGAGCAAGCGCCGCCGCCAACGGCAGGGTCTGCAGACAGGCGCTAGGTTACAGCCCTTCGCCTTCGTCGGAGAGGGTCATCTGGATCTCGCTGTCGTCGCAGGTGGTCTTGCGGCCCAGCACGCGGATGTTCACGATGTGCCGGTTCTCCGGCGAATACTTGACCCAGAAAAGCTGGTAGAGGATGGGAGTCTTGTGCGGCTTGGCGGCGCACTGCGCGGTGTTATCGAGCTGATAGACGCCGTAGGGATCGGCGGCGGAATCAGCCAGTCCGAACGCCCGGTTCACCTGCTCGCGCGTGCCGCCGAACTTCAGCCCGGAGCCGGTGGCGACCGCATCGCACACCGCGGAATAGGGCGGGGGCTTGGTGGCGTCCACAAGATCGAGGTCGAGGATCTCGATCACGCCTTCCTTGTTCGCGGTGACGCCCAGCTTGCAGTCCGGGCCGATGACGAAGATGAGCGCGCCAAACTCCTCCCGCACCTCCTCGCCGTAGAGCTTGCGGGCGTCGGCCAGCGTGCTTTGGTTGACGGTGAGGCCGGCAAGGGATTGCTCAATGGCAGGCTTGGGCTTCCGGGCGAGGGCGGCGGAGAGAAGCAATGCCCCCGCAAGGAGCGACGCTACAAGCTTCCCGCTCATCGACGCGAGATTCTAAGTCCGCTGGGTATTCGGCGTCCATTCGCGTGAATCCGCGGTGAAGCCTATCGCCGTCCGGCTGCGCCCTTTCCGGCTTCCACCGCCACCGGTCCCGGCGCGGCCTGCGGCTTCTCGGCATGCACCAGCCCGACCGCCCGGCGAACGTCGGCTTCGAGCTTGGCCAGGATGTCGCGGTTGTCCTTGAGGAACTGGCGGGCGTTCTCGCGGCCCTGGCCGATACGCTCGCCCTTGTAGCTGAACCAGGCGCCGGATTTCTCCACCAGGTTGTGGACCACGGCCAGGTCGAGCACGTCGCCTTCGCGGGAGATGCCTTCGCCGTAGAGGATGTCGAATTCGGCGTCGCGGAAGGGCGCGGCGCACTTGTTCTTCACCACCTTCACCTTGGTGCGCGAGCCGATGACGCTGTCGCCTTCCTTGATGGCCGCGATGCGGCGGATGTCGATGCGGACCGAGGAATAGAACTTCAGCGCGCGGCCGCCGGTGGTGGTTTCCGGATTGCCGAACATCACCCCGATCTTCTCGCGGATCTGGTTGATGAAGATGAGGCAGGTGCGCGACTTGGAGACGATGCCGGTGAGCTTGCGCAGCGCCTGCGACATCAGGCGGGCCTGCAGGCCGACGTGGCTGTCGCCCATCTCGCCGTCAAGCTCGGCCTTGGGGACGAGGGCGGCGACCGAGTCCACTACCAGCACGTCAATGGCGCCCGAGCGAACCAGGGCTTCGGCGATCTCCAGCGCCTGCTCGCCGTAGTCGGGCTGCGAGACCAGGAGATTGTCCACGTCCACGCCCAATTTTTTGGCGTAGCCGGGATCAAGGGCGTGCTCGGCGTCCACGAAGGCAGCCATGCCGCCGGCCTTCTGCGCTTCGGCAATCACCTGGAGCGCGATGGTGGTCTTGCCCGAGGACTCCGGGCCGAAGATCTCCACTACGCGCCCGCGCGGGAAGCCGCCGACGCCCAGGGCGGCGTCGAACGAGATCGCTCCGGTGGGGATGACCGAAATGGGGACAATCGCCTCCCGCGTCCCCAAACGCATGATCGAACCCTTGCCGAACTGCTTCTCGATCTGCGAAAGCGCCAGGTCGATCGCCCGTGTACGTTCGTCTGCCATTCGTCTTCTCCTTATATTTGAGCCGTCAGCACTCAGCAGTCAGCATTCAGCGAACTGCCCACAAAACTACCTACCATAACCCAACATTCCGGTTGGCGCCCCCGCCGCCCGCTTTCCGTTCCGGAAGCGGAACAAGCGCCTTTGGAGGTCCCTCAGCTTCTGCCGCCGATTATACACAGGATTCCTCCACAAGGCGAATAAAAAGCGAATTATTGACCCCGCGTCCGGGAACCCCATTTGTCACCTTCCCTGGCCTCAATCATCGAACCCTCGTTGTCCTTCTGGACACTGATTCTTAGGAGACCGATGAAGCTGACAAACCGCCTCAAGCTGGCAGCCTTCGCCCTGTTCCTTCTTCTTTATGCCCTCCCGGCGTCGGCACAGCAGAAGAACGAGCTTGCCCTGTCGCTGGGTGTAAACATCACCCCGGCCCAGGGCATCAATGTAAGCCCTGTGGTCAACAACAACGACCGGCTGACCTTCGACCGCAGCCTGGCCATGCAGGCCACCTACGCCCGGCAGCTCCGGCAGTGGTCGAAGGTAGCGCTCTACCTGGAAGTTCCGGTGATGGGCATCTCAGAGACCAACGTGAACACGACGAATACGGCTGTAGCGGAGGGCTACGCGCTGCTGTTCGTCACCCCTGGGCTGCGTGCGAAGTTCCGGCCGGAGGCGCGGGTCTCGCCGTGGCTCTCGGTGGGCGGCGGATACGCCCGCATCGAGCCGCGCGGGACGCTGGTCGATGGCACCACGCCCAACCCCACCGTCGTCAATACCAATGCGGGCGCGCTGCAGATGGGCGGCGGCGCCGACGTAAAGGCCTTCTGGCGAATCAGCTTCCGCGGCGAGGTGCGCGACTTCTACACCGCCAAGCCGCAGCTCAACGTGGATACCTTCGGCGGCCGCCAGCACAACGTCGTGATCTCGGGCGGGATCGTGCTCGGTTTCTGAGAAGCTGGTCGTCAAGCGACCGCAAGCCTAACGCTTCAGCAGGTCCACGGGTTCGCGCACGTCGGTAACCCGGAAATATTTGGCCAGCTCCGGATAGCGCCGCTCCACCGCGCGGAACATCTCCCAGGCCACGGTGCGATAAGAGTAGTGGCCGGCGGGCGTGGTACGCAGCTCGGAGATGTACACGGCCTCGGCGAAATCCATCTTGAACAGCGAGCGGCAGCGGTAAGCCAAGGGAATTACGTACTGTGCGCTTTCCGCGGCCTCAGCAGCGGAGCTTCCGGCGAGCGTGGCCGCCGCCCTCCCGGCCCGCTGCATGGCGGCGTCATAACGCGGACGAAGCCCGGCCTGGCCGATCTCCTCGGGCGTCTCGTAGCCGTGCTGCGTGGTGAAGCCCTGCAGGATCTGGATGCAGCGGCGGTGGCGGTGCATATCGCGGAAGCCGCCGATATCCATCAGGATGTCGAAACGCAGCTTTTGCCCGGACGCAAACTCGCGCAGCAGCTCGTCGTGCTTGCCGCGGTGGCGCACGCCCAGGTCGATGATGTCCTGCCGTTGCTGAGGGCTGAGTGCCTCCACCTGCTTTCGCACCTGCTTGTAGGGATAGTGGCAGTGGGCGTACAGCAGCGTGGCGGCCAGCTCGACGTCCAGCGGATCGTCCTCCAGGAGCTCCACTGCATTCACGCGGGCCAGCTCGACGCCTTTCATCACCTGGGCGGCGGCCTGACGCAACTCGCGCCGCGTCTGGACCAGGTAGGGATTGGCTTCGGCGTACTTCACCAGCGTGGGAGCGGCCCGGACCTCCTTCAATAACTCCTGCGCGGCGCGCTCCCCCAGCGCCGGATCGGCGGCGCGTATCTCTTCCACCAGCTTCGCGAGCGACTCCCGATGGATGTTGTACGCCGGCTCGCGCGCCGCCTGCTTCAGCAGTTCGCCGAGCCTGCGAACTTCGGCGTGGGTGTGGGAGAGCAGGCGCGACACCTGCGACTCCAGCGTCCGCGCGTTGACGATCTGCCCCAGCGAAGTGTTGGTGGCCAGGGGCAGGAAGTAGCGGGTCAGGTCGAAGGCCCGCGCGCGAAGCGTGCGCTCGTATTGCTCCTGTTTCATTTCGGCGGGCCTGGGCACGCGCTCCGCCAGGTAGCGCCACATGCCTTCGGAGAACTGTTCGTAGTCGCGGAACAGCGACTCGACGGTATCGCGGTAGAGCGCGGCCGCCTCGACGTCGCCCGCGAAATCGGGCGCGAAGTAACCGGAAGCCTTGAAGTCCTGATAGCGGGTGGAGCGCTCCTGGCCGTCCCAGCGCTGCTCGTCGGCCACGGCGATGGCGGCCAGGATAGACAGCCTTTCGATGGCCAGCGCGACGTGCGCCAGGTCGGCGATGGAGCGGTGCCCGTACTGAAAATAGAAGGTGTTGAGAAACTTTTCCGCCTTCTGCTCGTTGATCTCCTTGAGCGATTCCTTCATGGAGAGCGCCGAGCGCGAGTACCTGGCCATAGCGTAGGCCTGCACTTCAGGCTCGGCCCCGAACACGGCGAACACATTGATGCCGGGAGCGTTCTCCGAGAGAGCGGATGCAGGGGCAGGAGCGGAAGCCGGTGTTTCAGACGCAGGCATGAGGAAGTCCGATGGTACCGTGGCCCACAACAATCAGCAATCCGGCGCCCACCGATATAGATATGCCGGCCTTCATCCATGCCTGGAATCCGGGAAGGGCCGGACAGTTACTTCGGTTATCCCGAAATTGCACAAGAGATGGTGCACAATCTTGCCTGAATGCCCATTCAGGCATTAAAATAAGCACTTTGCTGCCGCATCGAATCAGGGTAAAAGGAACTCTCAGGGAGTAGGGACAGAGGCTTGAGAAACCGGTTCTGTGTAGGTCTTTTTTTGTTTTTGAGTGTGCTTCCCGGGATGGCGCAAAAGCGCCTCAAGCCGGGACCGATGCCTCTGATGCCAGCCTCCTTGCCCGGGTCCCTCGAGACGCCTTCCATCCCGGAAGTGAATCTCCCCACGCGTCCGGTTGAACTGGCGCCTTCAAGAATCCAACCCATGATGCCGGCCGATGTGGCCCTACAAGCTTACGAGAGACGGCTGGCGCGGCAGACGGCTGCGCTTTCCGCCTACACCGCCCGCCAGGTGATTGAGGCCGACCTGCCGGACTCCTCCCAGCACGGCCGTTACGAGCTGACCCGCCACTACCAGGCCCCTAAGACGCTGGAGTTCAAGCCCCTGGCCTTCACCGGCGACGGCTTTGTGAAGGGCAACGTGATGCATCGCCTGATGCAGGCCGAAGTGGAGCACGTCGAGAAGCAGCGTGGCCCCGCAACCGCCCTCAATTCTGCCAATTACAAGTTCAGCTACAAGGGCCTGGAACAACTCGATGGCGTTCCCCTGCACGTGTTCCAGGTGAAGCCGCGCCAGAAGCGCCAGGGCCTGTTCAAGGGCAGGATCTTCCTCGATCCTTACACCGGCAGCCTGCGCCGCGCCGAAGGCCGGGTGGTGAAAACGCCCTCGTTCTTCATCAAGCGGCTGGAGTTCGTGCAGGACTACACCGACGTGGGCGAGTTCACCTTCCCGGCGCGCATCCAGTCAGAGGCCAAGGTGCGCCTGATCGGGCGGGCGATTGTCCGCATCTTCACCGGCGACTACCAGGCCGCCGCGGCGGTGCAAACCGCCTCCGCCGGCCAACCGTAAGACCTTCCCCGCCACGGATTAACGCGGATTTCCACGGATCGCTTCGAAACCGCTTGTGTCTTTTGTGGTCGGCTTTCAACAGGCAAGAGGGGGGACTTGACAAGCTGACCCTGGATACTGTAGTTTCTGTTTATACAGAAATTACGGACGGTGCTACATGGCTCTGCTCACGCCGGTCACGCGCAAGTTCGTCGTCCACTGGGGCGAGATGGGCACGCGCTGGGGCATCAACCGCACCGTGGCCCAGGTGCACGCCCTGCTCTGGGTGTCGCCCCGCCCGCTGCACGCCGAGGAGATCACCGAGGCGCTCTCGGTCTCGCGCTCCAACGTCTCTACCAGCCTGCGCGAGCTGCAGGCCTGGGGCATCGTGCGGGTAGTGCATGTGCTGGGCGATCGTCGCGACCACTTCGAGACCCTGAAGGACGTCTGGGAGATGTTCCAGATCATCCTCGACGAGCGCAAGCGCCGCGAGATCGACCCCACGCTGCAGATCCTGCGCGAGTGCGTGGCGGAAGCCGAAGCCGCCGGGCCCGGCGAGGCTCACACCCGCAAGCGCCTGAGCGACATGCTCGACTTCTGCGAGACCATCACCAACTGGTACGACACGCTGCGCCGCATGCCCACCGCCGCCATGGTGCGCTTCCTGAAGTCGGCGGGTGGCGCAAAGAAGCTGCTGACGCTGGCCCGATGATTGCCATGCCCCCACTGCGCGCCCATTCCATTACGCCTTACCGGCCGGTCGCCGGCTGGGTGGCTTATGACGGCGATTGTGGCGTGTGTCAGAGGCTGGTGCGTGTCGTCGCGCCCTACCTCCGGCGGCAGGGCTTTGTCTTCGAGACGCTGCAGGCGCCGTGGATGGCGGCGCGCCTCCACATCTCTTACGGAGTCGCGCCGGAGGATCTGCTGAAGGAAATGCGCGTGCTCACCGCCGACGGACGGGCGCTGGCCGGCGCCGAGGCCATCATCTTCTTAACACGATACGTCTGGTGGTTGTGGCCCCTGTGGGCGCTGGTCCAAGCGCCCGGGATGAAGCCGCTGCTGCGCATCGGGTATCGCTGGTTGGCGCGCCATCGACACCGGATTTCCGCGCACTTAGGGTACCGCGCGTGCCGCCTCGAAAAGCCCTCGCCCCCGGCGCGCACGCGCATCGCGTGAACGAGCACCTCAAGACGGTCGCCCACCGACCCTGGCCGTTGCCGGCGCGGCCCTGGATCCTCTGCTTCACCTGGCATGACCTGCTGTTCGCCCATTGGCCCGTCGAACCTGCAGCTCTTCGCAAGCTTGTCCCGTCACAACTGGAGCTCGACCTGTACGACGATCATGCCTGGGTCGGCGTGATTCCCTTTCGCATGAGCGGCGTTCGGCTGCGCGGGCTGCCGGCCATGCCGGGCGCAGCAAATTTTCCTGAGGTCAACGTGCGCACCTATGTGCGGTCCGGCGGTCGAGCCGGCGTCTACTTTTTCAGCCTCGATGCCGCCAGTTGGCTGGCCTGCCGCGCCGCACGAACCTGCTACAGGCTGCCATACTTCCACGCGCGCATGTCCGTGCAATCGGAAAATGAGGTTGTGGCCTACCGGTCTTCTCGGCGCGAAGGCCCGCGGCCGGCAGAGTTTCGCGCGCGCTACCGGTCAGTTTCCGCGCCGAGCGCAGCCCAGCCCGGCACCCTGGAGCATTGGCTGACGGAGCGGTACTGCTTGTTCACCGCCGACCCCGCCCATCAAGTCCATTCGGCTGAGATCCATCATGCGCCCTGGCCGCTCCAGGCTGCCGAGGCTGAGATCGAAACCAACACCCTCGCCCAAGCGGCAGGAATCCGCTTGCCGGATACGGCCCCGCTGCTCCATTTCGCAAGGCGGCTGGACGTGGTGGTGTGGGCGCCGCACAGAGTCGCGTAGCCCATTTTCCCGACGGTCGCGTGCGTCCCATCACAGATTTTTCTGGCGAACATGGGCAACGTGGAGTAGAGAGAGTAATGCGCAACTGCTCCTGGCGCAGCCGAATTCGCACGGGGCCGGCGAGGTGCAGGAGATCGCGCAGGCCGCGGAGCGCGCTTGGTCTCTCACCAGGCAACTGCTGGCCTTCAGCCGCCAGCAGGTTCTGGAGCCCAGGGTCATCAGCCCCGCGTTCTCTACATGCCGGGATACACGGAGTACACGGCGTCGCGAGGAGCCGCTCGCTCTCTCCAGCAAAGTGCGGGAAGTCCTGCGCCAGCCTGTCGCCTAGGAGACCAGGGGCGACGAGATTTTGAGCAGAATCAGATACAGCAGCAGGTAGCGCTTCAGGCTGCTGGTGATGAGAAAATTGGCGCGCACGTGCTCGCGCCCGTTGCGTCCCAGTTGTTGCGCGAACTCGGGGTGCGTCAGCAGGTAGCGGATCTGGTACGCGCAGCCCTCCACCGAATGCACCAGCATGCCGGTCAGTTTGTGGATCACCTGCACCGGAATCCCGCCCACCGCGCCGGCGATGACCGGCTTGCCTTTCCACAAGGCTTCGGAGACGGTCAGGCCGAATCCCTCGCGCAGCGATTTTTGGATCACGAGGGTCGAGGCCCGCTGCAGTGCGTTGATCTCCAGGTGCGACCACGGCGGCAGATCGAGAATGAAGACATCCGGGTCGCCGGCCGCAGCCTCTTTCACCTCCGTCAGTACCTGGGCTCCTTCAGGATCGTCGGTGGCGCCGCCTCCGGCCAGCACCAGTTGGCAGTCAGCGTAACGCTTGGCCATCCGGTAGGCGTGGATGACGCCGACCGGGTCCTTCAGCCGGTCGAAACGCGAGATCTGCGTGACGATGGGACGCCTCGGGTTGATACCAAAGCGCTCGCACACTTGCCGTACCTGGCTCTCCTCGAGTTCCCTGTTCTTCTCCGCCAGCGGATCGATGGCCGGGAAGAACAGGTATTGCGGAATGCCCAGGTTGGGCCGGCTGAACGACGGGGAGGAGAAGATGGCGGCGTCATACTGCTCCACCAGCGGTCGCAACAATCCCCACACGCCCTCGTGGGGGTGCGAAAGGTCGATGTGGCAGCGCCAGATCCATCGGGCCCTTCCGCCCGCTTTCGAGCGCACTAACCCCGCCGGCTGCGGGTCATGGATGACGACTACATCTTCGTCGAACTCCATGCGCTGCCGGTTGTGCTCGTTGTAGAGCAGGAAGATGTCGGCAGCTTGCGGAGTCAGTTCATACGCGCCGCCGTGCAGCGCGTTGTGGAAGGCCTTAGTGACGGCGAAGAAATCCTCGCCGCCGGTGATCACTTCCCACCGGGTGGCGACCTCCAGCTCGTTCATCAGTGGAACCAGGCGGTTCAGGATCTCCGCCACCCCGCCCCCCACCGCCGTCGAGTTCACCATCTTGACGGTCCGGCCCCTAAGCTGTCCCGCCAAATAGCGCAATTCCTCGATCTCCGCGCGGCCCACCACCGCCGCATAGTCCTCCAGGCGGGGGGTCGGGGTCGGCGGCGCTGGCGGTGGCGTGCCCGCTTGCTTCTCGGTGGGCACCGCGGTCCCCGGGTTGTTCTTCTGGCTCACGCCTCACTCCTGCTGCTGTCCATAGCCTTCTGCACTACCTGCAGGATCCGCTGCCGCACGCCTTCGAGCGTCAGGGTGTAGATGTCGATGCGCTTGATGGCCTGCGCCGCGTCGTGCAGACCCAGCGCTTCCTCCAGCCACACCGAGAAATTATTGGAGTCGAGCTTCAGGCGCAGGCGCGCATCCACAAAGTGGTAGTGAATGCTGTGCACCGACACCTGTCGCAGGCAGTCCGCGAATTCCGCGAGATTCCGCGCCTGGTACGGGGTGGGAACCACGAACAGCTCGGAGGCGCAGAAGTAGAACGGCTCAAAGCCGGGGCGTTGGGCAGCATCCGGGCGCCGGAAGACGTATTCCTCGAGGATGTCCACCAGGCGCTTGCGCAGTTCGGCGATATCGGTGAATTCCCTTACATCCACCGCGGTGAGCTGCTCAGCCAGAGTGGCCTCGTTGCAGGCCGCCAGCACCCAGTGCGCAAAATCGTTGGAAAAACCCCGGGTGATGAAGTGATGCTCGCGCAGCGTCTGGAAGGTGTGCTCGAAGATCGAAGCATCGGAACACGTCCGCAGCCCGTCGAGCAGTTCCGCGATCGTGGCTGCACGCTGCGGCTCAATGCGCAGCAGATGGGCAGCCGACCGAAAAACGAACGAAGTGCGTGCTGCAATCTGGGCGCTTGCATTCATGCTTTGCATTTTAGATGCGACCTGCGCTCGTGCGACTGCCTCGGGAGGCTCACGAAATGTCCCGGCCTCGAGTTCGATTTCGGTTGAATGGTCCCGCTGCGCGCGCGAAAATAAAGAGTTCGCAGTACGGCATTTTTTCATCCGGCGCCGACGCCAGGGCGGTGCAGTCCACAACTTCGGACTCACCGCAGGAATTCAGATCGTGATTCGGCGTCACCGACGTTCTCAGGACCCGACTGTGCAAATCCTGCATCCGGAGTTCGACCTCGAATCCTTCTATCGCAAGCTGAGGCGCGCGCCGCGCCGGCTGCTGATGCTGGATTACGACGGCACGCTGGCTCCCTTCCGGGCCCAGCGTGACCAGGCCATTCCCTACCCTGGTGTACGAGAAGCGTTGGACGATCTGCTGGCGCTGGACCGGGACCGCGTGGTCATCATCAGTGGGCGCGCCGTGGCGGACGTGCTGCCGCTCCTCGGTCTGCGGCACTCGGTGGAACTTTGGGGCTCGCACGGCATCGAGCGTCGGCGCCCCAAGGGTGGCGTGTATACGGCAGCGATGGATCCGGCGGCGCTCCGCGGCTTGGCGGAGGCCGACTCCTGGGTCGCCTCCGCGGGCCTCGAACCACATGCCGAATCCAAGCCCGGGTGCCTGGCAATCCATTGGCGGGGCTTGTCGCCGGCCGACGCGCGGGCTCTCCGCACCCGCGTGCGCGAACACTGGCTGCAGTTGGCCGAAAAATACGGCCTTGACCTGCGCGACTTCGATGGCGGGCTTGAACTGCGTGTGCCCTGGCGCAGCAAGGCTGACGCCGTGCGTGTGCTTCTCAACGAGGAAGGAGACACCGCGCCGGCCGCTTATCTCGGTGATGACCACACGGATGAGGACGCGTTCGCGGCCCTCGAGGGACGGGGGCTGCGCATCCTGGTGCGGCCCGAGTTGCGTCCTACAGCCGCAGACGTCTGGCTCAAGCCTCCGCAAGAGCTGCTGGATTTTCTTCATCGCTGGCGGGAAGGTGTTCCATGACCCGCCGCCTGATCGTCGTCTCCAACCGTCTGCCGCTGGTGCTGACGCGCGAAGGCGCGGAGTGGCGCATGCGTCCCGCCACCGGCGGCCTGGTGACCGCGCTTGCGCCCGTGCTTGCGGCCGAGTCCGGCCTGTGGATTGGATGGCCAGGCACCAAGGAGGAACCCGCCGTCGCCGAGCAATTGCGGTCGGCCTCGGAAGAAACCAGCTACGGTCTCGAACCCGTGTTTCTTACTGCGGAAGAGCGTTCTCGCTTCTACCTGGGCTTTTCCAACGAGATCATCTGGCCGTTGTTCCACGACCTCCAATCGCGCTGCAATTTTGATCCGGCTTACTGGGGAAGCTACCTCACGGTCAATCGCAAGTTCGCGGCCATCATGACTGCCCAGGCCAGCGACGATTCGCTGTTCTGGGTCCACGACTACCACCTGATGGAGGTCGCCCGATTCCTGCGCGAGCAGCACACCGCTGCCCGCACCGCGTTTTTCCTCCACATCCCCTTCCCGCCGCCCGACATCTACGCCAAGCTTCCCTGGCGCGACCAGATTCTCAAGTCGTTGCTCGAATTCGACTTGCTGGGATTCCAGACGCAGCGCGACCAGCGTAACTTCCTCCAGTGTGTCCGCGGACTGGTAAGGGACGCCACGCTCGGGCACGACGGCCGGTACCTCGCAGTGCGGCGGAACGGCCATCGGGCGCGGGTAGGCTTCTTTCCCATCAGCATCGACTTCCGCACCTTCACCGAGCAGGCCTCCGAGCCTCAGGTTGCCGACCGCGCCGCCCGCATCCGAGTCGAGCAGAAGGACTGCCAGATCGTCCTGGGCGTCGACCGGCTGGACTACACCAAGGGCATTCCGGAGCGACTGAAGGCCTTCCGCAACCTGCTGGCCAGGTTTCCCGATCTGCACCGCAAGATTGTGCTGGTGCAAGTGGCTGTGCCCAGTCGCAGCGACATCCCGCGCTATCGCGAGCTCAAGACCGAGATCGAGCGACTCGTGAGCGAGATCAACGGGCAGTACACCCAGTCCGGCTGGGTGCCCATCCATTATCTGTACCGAAGCCTGTCGCGTCGTGAGTTGCTGGCTTACTACCGCGCCGCCTCCATCGCGCTGATCACTCCGCTCAAGGATGGCATGAACCTGGTCGCCAAGGAGTATTGCGCGGCGCAGGTCGAGCACGAAGGCGCACTCATCCTCAGCGAGTTCGCCGGCGCCGCCGCCGAGTTGAAGCGTGGCGCCCTGCTGGTGAACCCCTACGATTCGGAAGGCGTGGCGGATGCCATTCATCGCGCGTTTACCATGGACCTGGCCGAGCGCCACCGTCGCATGCTCACTCTGCGGCAGATCATCCGCCGCGCCGACATCTTCCACTGGGCCTCTTCGTTCCTGAGAGCGGCCGACTGAATCGCGGGCCGATTTCTCTGGCGGAATGCGTCCCGCTGCGGTAGAAAAATCTGACCATGCCGCACGGCTCCAGTCCGCTCCTGCTGAACCTGTTCCTGATCTTCGTGCTGGCGAAGCTGCTGGGCGAGATCTTCGAGCGCCTCCGCCTGCCTGCCGTGCTGGGCGAGATCCTGGCCGGCGTGGTCTTCGGCCCGTACGCGCTCGCCTGGGTCGCACCGGACCAGACCATCCATTCGGTGGCCGAACTGGGCGCCATTTTCCTGTTGTTCACCGTCGGCCTGGAAACCCACCCCAAGGACCTGATCCGCGTGGGGCGGAAAGCCCTGGGCGTGGCCCTGGCCGGCGTCATCGTCCCCTTCGCCCTCGGCTTCGCCTACATGATGCTGCGGTACGGACAGGCACAGGAGGCCACGTTCGTGGCCGCCGCTATGGTGGCCACCAGCGTGGGCATCACGGCGCGCGTGCTGGGCGATATGAAGGTGCTGCAGACGCGTGCCGCCCGCATCATCCTGGGCGCTGCCGTCTTCGATGACATCCTGGCCATGATCCTGCTCGCTGTGGTGGCCGGGTTGGGCTCAGCGGGGGGTGTGCAGTGGCTTCACCTGGGCATTCTCTTCGCCGAGGCCGTGGCCTTTGCGCTGTTCATGATTTTCATTGCGCCGCGGGTCATCCGCCGAGTGCAACCCCGCTTGGAGCAGATGGCCGTTCCCGATGCGCCGCTTCTGGCCTCCCTCGCCCTCTGCCTGGGCCTCAGCGTGGCCGCGGAGAAGATCGGCATGGCGGCCATCATCGGAGCTTTCTTTGCCGGGCTGGCCTTCGCCGAGTACTCGCCCCAGTGGAACCTCCAGCCCCGGGTCCACGCCATCAACGAGTTCCTGGCTCCCTTCTTCTTCTTCACCATGGGGACCCGCCTCGACCTGCACGCCTTCACGCCCGCAGTCCTGATTTCCGCGGTCGCCATCTCCATCCTGGCGCTCATCTCGAAGATCGCCGGCTGCGGGCTGCCGGTGCTGCGCGAAGGCTGGCGTATCGCGCTCCGCGTGGGCGTAGGCATGATGCCCCGCGGCGAAGTCGGCCTCATCGTGGCGCTGGTCGGCCTGAACCTGGGAGCCATCACCCAATCGTCCTACGCCATCGTCATCTTCATGACCGCGGTCACCACGCTCCTGGCCCCGCCCGCCCTGCGTGTGCTCTTTCGCCGTGAGGAACCAGAGGCAGCCACGGATTGACACGTTCATCGCGGCTTTTTCTTCGTGCAAACCTTCGTGTCTTGGTGGTTGTGCTTTGACCTTCGCTTTTTTGCATTTTCATTTTTCATTTTGTCTTTCTGTCTCCCGTATAATCTCGACCTCTCAAGGAGCGCTTGACTGTGGCGGGGCTTTCCGGACATGTCGCGCTGGTGACGGGCGCCTCGCAGGGCATCGGGCGGGCGTGTGCCCTGGAGCTGGCGCGCGACGGGGCGGCCGTGGCCGTGGCCGCCCGCAACGAAGAGAAGCTGGCTGCTCTGGTGGCAGACATCGCGGCCGCCGGAGGCCAGGCCGCCGCCTTCCGCATGGATGTGGCCAGCGAAGAGGAGATCAAGTCCGCTTGCAAAGCGGCCCTCGAACGTTTCGGCAAGATTGATATCCTGGTGAACAACGCCGGTATCACGCGCGACCAACTGGTCATGCGGATGAAGCGCGCCGACTGGGACGCCGTCCTCCAGACCAACCTCACCGGCGCTTACCTCACCATTCAGCAGGTCATCGGCTCCATGTTGAAACAACGCTGGGGCCGCATCATCAACATGACCAGCATCTTCGGCCAGATCGGACAGGTCGGCCAGGCCAACTACGCCGCCTCGAAGGCGGGCTTGATCGGCCTGACCCTGGCGGTGGCGCGCGAAGTGGCCTCGCGCAACATCACCGTGAATGCCGTGGCGCCCGGCTACATCGAAACCGCCATGACCGCCGTGCTCTCCGAGGACATGAAGAAGAAAGTGCTGGAGATGATCCCGCTGGGCCGTGCCGGCACCGAGCAGGACGTCGCCCACGCCGTCCGCTTCCTGGCTTCCGACGATGCCGCCTACATCACCGGCCACGTACTCAACGTGAACGGCGGCATGCACATGGGGTAGGAGCCATTCTTTATTGGCTCTTGGCATTCGATCCTGACGACCTGACCCTGAACATTCCGAGTCTGCCCGCAAGCCCGCGCATCGGATCAGGCTGTGAGCGTCGAGTTCATCCAAGCCGCGACCCCCGAACAGGTGGAGGAGGTTCGCAAGCTCTTTGTCGAGTACGGCGAATCGCTCGGTTTCAGCCTTTGTTTTCAGAGTTTTGACCAGGAATTGGCCGGTCTGCCCGGCGATTATGCACCGCCTTCCGGCCGCCTGTTGCTGGCCGAAGAAGACGGCAGGGCGGCAGGCTGTGTGGCGCTGCACCGGCTGGAAGACGACATCTGCGAGATGAAGCGTCTCTACGTGCGGCCGGTGTTCCGTGGCCGCCGGCTCGGTCGCACGCTCACCGAGCGCGTCATCGCGGAAGCACGCGCCATCGGCTACCGGAGCATGCGCTTGGATACCATCGCCGACTCCATGCGCGAAGCCGTAGCGCTCTATCGCGCGCTCGGGTTTCGCGAGATTCCTCCTTACCGTCCCAATCCCATCGCCAGCGCCACCTACATGCAGCTCGATCTCTGAGTCCATCCCCGTTTGACACTGCACAGAAAGTTGTGCTCTTGCGGTCCGGGCGATTCTTTCCACCCGAGAAGATTCTGCTTGCAAGAGCGAGGGACTCTCGCTACTATTCCCGCACTTCGAGACGATTCGAGAACCGTTATTACACCCGGCATGAACATCGGCGAAACGATCCGCAGCTTTCGGTTGCAGAGGGGCATGTCCCAGGGCGACATCGAGAAGCGGACAGGGTTACTGCGTTGCTATCTGTCGCGCGTGGAAAACGGCCATACCATTCCTTCGCTGGACACGCTGGCCAAAATCGCCGGAGCTATGGAAGTGCCGCTGGCTCAGTTTTTCGCCGATCCGGCGCGCTCCAACGGTTCCGCCCGTGCGCTGCCCCAGTTGAGCGACGACGAAGTCCGCTTCCTCACCCAGATCCGCCGCTACTCCACCAGCCTTTCTGAGAGCGACCGCAAGCTGGTGCTGGCCATGGTCAAGAAGATGGCCGTCAACAGCGGCAAGTAGCAAGTTCCCAGTCCAGAGTAACGAGTTTTCGAGCAGCGAAACCTCCCTGCCAGCGGCTCGAAGCAACGTGACGGGTCGGGCCGCTCGTCGTCGGCCCGAACTCTCTGCTCGCTACTCGAGACTCGCCCTGTGGTATAGTGCCCTTCGCGCCCCAGCGCTGGGCCCATGCTGCGCGCTTCCCGTTTCCCCGGTGGGCGAGGTGGACCGTGACCATCGACGAGGAACTCAGTCATCTCGACGAGATGGTTCGCCGGTTGAAGATCGAATACGACATTTACTTCGGCGGCGGAGCCAAGAAGCCCCCCACCGACAGCGAATGGCGCGTGCAGGCCCTCCTCAAGAAGTACTCCGACAGCCAGAAGCTGAGCTTCGCGCAGCGCTTCCGCTTCAACACCATCCAGCAGAAGTACGCCATCTTCAGCGACCTGTGGCGGCAGAAGGTCAAGATCAAGGAGGAAGGTTTCCGCCGCCCGCAGGACGCCGTGCTGGGCATCCAGGGCATGCGTGTCGAGGAGGAAGCCAAGGCGCGCGAGGAGATACGCGCGGCCGAGCCCTTCCGCGTGGCCTGCTCCGATGTCGACTCCGACCACGAGAAAGTGCAGGCGCTGTTCAACGCCATGGTGGAAGCGCGCAAGAAGGCGGGTGATGCCGGAGCCGGCGCCGCCAACTTCGAGTCTTTCAAGTCCTTCGTCAAGAAGAAAACCGACCAACTGCGCAAAGACTACGGCTGCCACGCGGTGGAATACGCCGTCGAAGTGGAGAACGGCCAGGTCCGCCTGAAGGCCAAAGCCAAAGTCTAGTACCGGGTTCCGACTTCCGAGTACCGAGGTGCGAGTCCCGAAGCCCGTCCTTGCCTCTTTCACTCGGTACTCGCCACTCGGTACTTGTGTCTGTGACATCTTTGCGCGCCTCCGGCGCGCCATGTATTCTGTTGCGCCCTGCCAATCCTGCCTTCGAGGGAACCTGTGCCGAGAATCCAGCGCGCCATCCTCAGCGTGACCGACAAGACAGGCCTCGCGGAATTCGCCCGCCGCCTGGCCGCCATGAACGTGGATCTGGTCTCGACCGGCGGCACGGCCCGCCTGCTGCGCGATTCCGGTGTGGCGGTCCGCGACGTCAGCGAACTCACCGGCTTTCCGGAGATGCTCGATGGCCGCGTCAAGACGCTTCATCCCAAGGTGCATGGCGGCATCCTGCACATCCGCTCGAACGCCGAGCACCGTGCCGCCGTCGCCCAGCACGGCATCGCGCCCATCGACATGGTGGTCGTCAACCTCTACGCCTTTGAGAAGACCGCATCGAAACCGGGCGTGCGCTTCGACGAGATTGTCGAGAACATTGATATCGGCGGACCTTCGATGGTGCGCTCCGCGGCCAAGAACTTTCGCGACGTCGCCATCGTTACTTCGCCAGCCGACTACGACGCCATCGCCCAGGAGATGGAAAACTCCGGCGGCGAACTCTCTCTCGCTACGCGCTGGCGTCTAGCACAGAAGGCGTTCGCGCTCACTGCCGCTTACGATTCCGCCATTGCCTCCACGCTCGAGCGCATCCAGCCGGCCGACGGCGACTTCGCGTTCACCGACGCTCCGGCCTTTCCCACGACCCTGCGCCTGGCCTTCACCAAGGCCATGGACCTGCGCTACGGCGAGAATCCGCATCAGAAAGCCGCGCTCTATTCCGATGGCTCCGGCCGGGGCGTGGCCAACGGCCGCCAGCTCCAGGGCAAGGAGCTTTCCTTCAACAACATCGTGGACCTCGAAGCCGCATGGAACCTGGCCCAGGAGTTCACCGAACCGGTGTGCGCCATCATCAAGCACACCAACCCGTGCGGCACGGCGACCGGCAAGACGCTGGCCGAGGCGTACAAGAAAGCCCTTGAATGCGACCCGGTCTCCGCTTTCGGCGGCGTCATCGGGTTCAACCGCCCGGTGGATGGCGAAACCGCTGGCGAAGTCGCAAAGCTTTTCGTCGAGGCGGTGGCTGCACCCGCCTTCGACGAAGCCGCGCGTGCGGCATTCGCCGCCAAGAAAAACCTGCGGCTGATGGAAGTCGCGCCGGCGCCGCCGGGCCGCGTGCTGAAAAACGTCTCCGGCGGCCTGCTGTTGCAGGATGACGACAAGCGCCCGCTCACCGAAGCCGACCTCAAGGTCGTCACCACGCGCCCGCCCACGGACGAAGAGATGCGCGCGCTGCTCTTCGCCTGGAAGATCGCCAAGCACGTAAAGTCGAACGCTATCGTCTACGCTCGCGACGGGCAGAGCGTGGGCGTGGGCGCGGGGCAAATGAGCCGCGTGGACTCGTGCAAGATTGGCGCCATGAAGGCCGTGCTGCCGCTCAAGGGCACCGTCGCCGCCTCCGACGCCTTCTTTCCCTTCCCTGATGGCGTCGAGGAGATCGCCAGGGCCGGGGCGACGGCCATCATCCAGCCGGGCGGCTCGGTCCGCGACCAGGACGTCATCGACGCCGCCAATCGCCTGGGCCTGGCCATGGTGTTCACCGGGGTACGCCATTTCCGCCATTGATCCAGCCCGCCTCGCCACGCTTTCTCTCGCTCCCGTCACCGCGAGCAGCGTAAAATGGCTTATGTACCGGGTCGGCCCCGCGCGCATCCAACCAATCATGGCGCCGTGCCGGGCCGTCAAGGAACCTAGATGAAGCTTCGTCGTCTGCCGACCCTTGCTCTTCTGCTCGCCCTTCCCCTCGCTGCGCAAGACAAGCCCGAGGCTGTGGCTGTGCCGCAGACTGCGCCTTCCACTCAGGCGCCTACCCCGGCTTCCAAGCAGGCCGCGCCGCCTCCGACCCCATCTCCGGCCCCGGGTGCGGCCCAGACTGCAGCGCCGGCAAAGGCCCCGGATCGCGCCAAGGCCTACTACCACTACACCCTGGCGCACATCTACGAGGAGCTGGCCACGGTCTACGGCCGGCCGGAGTACGTGGGCAAGGCGGTGGAACAGTACAAGCTGGCTCTCCAGAACGACCCCGCCTCGGAGTTCCTGAACTCGGAGCTGGCCGAGTTCTACGCCAAGACGGGCCGCATCCGCGACGCGGTGCTCGAAGCGCAGGAGATCCTCAAGCGCGATCCCAACAACCTCGAGGCACGCAAGCTGCTGGGGCGCATCTACGTGCGCTCCCTGGGCGATTCGCAGAGCGGCTCCTCGCAGGAGATGCTGAAGCGGGCCCTCGAGCAGATCCGCGAAGTGGTCCGCCTGGAGCCCAAGAACACCGACAACTACCTGCTGCTCGGCCGCCTGTACATCCTGGCCAAGGAACTCGACCAGGCCGAGGCGGCGTTCAAGGCCGCGCTTCAGAACGATCCCGGGTCGGAAGAAGCGCTCACCAACCTGGCCTATCTCTACACCGAGCAGGGCAACTACGCCCGCGCCGTCCAGACGCTGGAAGCGGTGCCCGAGGCCGAGCGCACCGGCAAGATCTTTGCCGCTCTGGGCTTCAGCTACGAGCAGCAAAAGGACTACGCCAAAGCCGTCGCAGCCTACCGCAAGGCGGTGGAGCAGGACAGCGACAATCTCGACTGGCAGCGCGGCCTGGCCCAGAACCTGTTCAACGACGGCCAGCTCAAGGAAGCGCTGGAGCAGTACAAGGCGCTGGCCGAGGCCGATCCGCAGGACGCCACCACCCTGGTGCGCATCGCCGAGATCCAGCGGCGCGACGGCCAGTTCGACGAGGCCCTCGACAGCCTGAAGAAAGCCGACGCGCTGGTGGCCAACTCCCTCGAGGTCCACTACAACATGGCCCTGGTCTACCAGGCCCAGGGCAAGTTCGACGAAGCCGTCCGCGTTTACACCCAGTTGCTCGATCGCACCGCCAGGGAGGACGGGAACTACAGCGAAGGCGAGCGTTCCAACCGCGCCGTCTTCCTGGAGCGCCTGGGCGATCTCTATCGCGACGCCCACCAGACCGAGAAGGCGATTGAGACTTTCACCCAGATGCTGGCCCTGGGCGGTGAGCAGGCTTCCCGCGGATACCAGCAGATCGTGGAGACTCGCCGCGCCGCCCGGCAGTGGGCGGAAGCCCTCCGCATGGCCGAGCAGGCCGCCGCCAAGTTCCCCCAGGATCGCGACCTTCAAATCCAGTTCGGCGCCCAGCTCGCGGATAGCGGCAAGCCCGACGAAGGCATCGCCCGGGTGCGCGCGCTGCTGAAGGGCACGTCCGAGGATCGCGACGTCCATCTCGCTCTGGCGCAGATCTACAGCCGCCTGCGCCGTTGGAAGGAAGCCGAAGACGCCATCGCCCAGGCCGACAAGCTCTCTACCACCCCGCGCGAAAAGTACTACGCCTGGTTCTTGTACGGCTCCGTCTACGAGCGCCAGAAGAAGTTCGAGCAGGCCGAGGAGATGTTCAAGAAGATCCTGGCCTTCGATCCGCACAACGCCATGGTGCTCAACTACCTGGGCTACATGCTGGCCGACCGTGGCGTCCGCCTGGAAGAAGCGCTGGGTTACATCAAGCAAGCCGTGCAGCGCGACCCGCAGAGCGGCGCCTATCTGGATTCCCTCGGCTGGGTCTACTTCAAGATGGGCCAGGACGTGCTCGCCGAGGAGTATCTGCAGAAGGCCATCGCGCGCCTGCCCAACGACTCCACCATCCACGACCACCTCGCCGATCTCTACCTCAAGACCGGCCGCCTCAAGGAAGCCGCCGCTCACTGGGAGCGCGCCCTGGAAGAGTGGACCCGCGGCCTGCCCTCCGACGCTGACCCCGCCGAAGTTGCCCGTGTGCAGAAGAAGCTCGAACAGGCTCGCGTGCGCCTGGCGAAGCAAGTGCGCGAGTAGCGTCGCTCCCCGCTATCCGTTTTCCGCAGGACCGGCTTACGGGTGTTTGCTTCGCCTGTGCTTGATCCGGAGAGCGGAGAGCGGAAAGCGGAGAGCCGGGTTCCTCTACGTATCGACCCTTGACCTTCACCGCGGCTCGCTGAGGTAAACTCCACTCATGCTCGCCTCCTACGCGGTGCAGGTGGAGGAATCGCGCGGGCGCAGGCATCCCGAGCCGCCCCACCCTTATCGCGACGACTTCCAGCGTGACCGCGACCGCGTCATCCACTCCCGCGCCTTCCGCCGCCTGGAGAACAAGACCCAGGTCTTCACCCGCCGCCATTCCGACCATTTCCGCAACCGGCTCACGCACACCATCGAAGTGGCGCAGATCTCGCGCACCCTGGCCCGCGCCCTCCACCTCAACGAAGGATTGGTGGAAGCGCTGGCCCTGGTGCATGACATCGGGCATCCTCCCTTCGGCCACGCCGGCGAAAAGGCGCTGGATGCGGCCATGCGCGCCCACGGCGACTTCTTCGACCACAACCTGCAGGCGCTGCGCATCGTCGAGGACTTCGAGCTGCGCTACGCCGGCTTCCGCGGCCTGAACCTTACCTTCGAGGTTCGCGAGGGCATCATCAAGCACTCCCGCGACTACGACGCCGCCCGCTTCCCCGAGCTGGCCGAATATCTGCTTGACCGCCAGCCGCCGCTCGAAGCCCAGCTCATCGACCTCACCGACGAGATCGCCTATAACACCGCCGACCTCGATGACGGCCTGGAGGCGCGCATCCTTTCGCTCGACCAGGTGCGCCGCGGCCTCCCCGTGTTCGAGCGCTTCTACCGCGAGGCCGGGCAGAAGTATCCCAGCGCCCTCGACAAGCTGAAGTTCAACGAAGCCCTCAAGCGCATGCTCAATCGCATGGCCACCGACCTCATCGAAAATACCGCCCGCCGCGTGCACCAAGCCGGCGTCAAGAGCGTCGAAGATGTCCGCAACTCGCCCGAGCGCCTGGCCGCCTTTAGCCCGCAGGTGGACGAAGAGCGCCTCCAGGCCAAGGCCTTCTTGCACGAGAACCTTTATTCCTCCGCCGCCTTGCGCCCCGAGAAAGACCACGCCGAGCGCGTCGTGACCGAACTCTTCGAGTACTGGATCGCCCGCCCCGAGATGCTTCCCGCCACCTACCAGGAAAAGGCCCGCCAGGAATCCCTGCCCCGCGTGGTCTGCGACTACATCGCCGGCATGACCGACAACTTCATCCTGGAACAGCACGAGAAGAATTGCGGCGGGAAGAACGTAGTGGCGCGATAATCACGGAGCTGTCGGGAAGCGGATAGCCAGCATGACCAAAGCTTTGGAGTGGGTACTCGCAGTCGCTTGGTTTCTCACCTGGTTCAAGGCCAAGGCGGGCGACGGCTGGCCGCTAGGTAACGACTTCAACCTGAGCTCAATTCTGTTCTTCCTGGGTGTTGCTATTGTCTTGATCTTCAACGCCGTGAAACTCAAGATGGAACGAATGCTGTTTTCAAGAAAGGTGATGCTCCCGCCAAGAGCAAGCCTCGCAGAAGTGCGAGCGCAGTACAAGGAAGCCATCGGCGACGACCGCCTTTACAAGCTTTCACGCTTCCTCATGCCGGCGTTCCTGGTCGTGGGTTTTGCCTGGCTCGTAGCCTTTCATTTCTCTATCTCGTAGTTGCCAAAAAGCGCGGCCTGGATACTCTCCGGACCCTGGCGGTGCCCCATGTCTGCGCCATGCCGTTCGGCGCAGACATGGGGGAGACAGACCCTACGAGGGCTTACGTGGGGAAATTGACCATTTCGGCACAAAGGACGTCCCGTTCCATTCATAAGACAAAGGACGCCCTCGTCCTAACTCGAACCCCCAAGGCGCTGTCGAAAATTTCTCTTGACAATTCCCCACATGTGATATAGTCTTGTTTTATGACTTATCAAAATGATAAGTCATTTGTTTTGACTATCTTGGCTCTAAGCTCTTTGACATCAATATTTTGGCGGAATCGCATCGCCTAACCCCCTTTGTTTTTACGAATTTGCGCAAAACAGGGGGGAGGGGGGTACCCCCCCCCCCGAAACGAAAGGGACCGAAGCGGCTACTTCCCTTCCCAAGTCACGCGATAGATTTTTCCGCGCCCCTCGCGCGAGTCGTCGCTGACGTACAGCGCGCCCTCGGGCCCCACGGCAAGGCCCACCGGCCGGCCGCGCCAGCGGCCCTTGCGCGTCTCGCCCGGCGCGATAAAGCCGGTAAGAAAGTCGGAGATGCCGGTAGCCTCGCCGCGCTCGTTCACCTCGATGCGCACCACCTTGTAGCCGGTGGGCACGCTGCGGTTCCAGGAGCCGTGGAAAGCCACGAACAGATCGCCGCGATATTCCGGCGGGAATTGCGTCCCGGTGTAGAAGGCGATGCCCAGCGGCGCCGAGTGCGCCTGCATCTGGAACTTGGCGGGGATGGTCGAGGGGCAGCGGGTCGTGGCTTCGCGCGAGAATTCGGTATCGGGAGTGCGATCGCCGTAGCAGAAGGGCCAGCCGAAATCGCCGCCGCTCGCGCCCAGATCGTTGATCTCTTCGGGCGGCAGGTTGTCGCCCAGCCAGTCGCGGCCGTTGTCGCTCACCCATACGGTGTTGGTCTGCGGGCTTACCGCCAGGCCCACGGCGTTGCGCAGCCCGCGCGCGAACACACGGCCGCCGCTGCCATCCGGGTTGAATTCCATCACCGCGGCGCGGCGCTCATCCTGCTCGCGGCAGACGTTGCAGGTCGAGCCGATGGAAACGTACATCTTGCCCTGGTGAAAGACCAGCGTTCGGGTGAAGTGGCCGCCGCCACCCGGCAGGTCGGCCAGTGGCTTGGGATTCGAGGCTCGCAGGTTGGCCTCATCCCAGTCATAACGCACTACACGGTTGGTCTCGGCGATGTAGAGCTTGCCTTCATGAAAGGCGATGCCGTGAGGCGCATTCAGCTCGCTCAGCACGGGGACCACGCGCTCGGCGCGGCCGTTGCGCTTCGTGTCCGGCAGCGCCAGCACCTTGCCGTCCGCCATGGCCGTGGTCAGCAGCACACCGCCCGGACTGAAGGCCAGCAACCGCGGCGTCGAGCCCGTTTCCGCGAATACCTCCACGTGGAATCCGGGCGGAACCGTCAGCGCACCGCGCTCCGCCGCTGCCGGTTGCGGCGCGGAAGGGCTGCACGCCGTGAGCAACACAACACATGATGCCAATGTCAGGCGCACAAACGGATTCTACAGGGCGAGCCGACACCCGGTTCAGGCCCGTTTTCCCATTTTGGGAAACTGTTGCCCGCACCGCGGGTCGCAGTGCAGGCTGTGTCTCACGGATTGACGGTTTTCGTCTCATTTTCCGGACAGCTGACCGTCTCATCCTGGTTTTGGGTCTGTGTAATCCGTTATATCCATTGGAGTTACCGATTCTTGTTCTGGAAAGCGACATTGGAGGGGAGATTGCATCTAACTGGGTAAGCTTTTTGGCTTATGCGGCGCAGGATGGCCAATTCGGACGGACGGCAGCCCAGCGGGGCGCCAGGCCGGGTCGGAGGTGGGGTCGTCATGGGCGAGAAATTCACTGCGGTCGAGATTGCCACCGTGTGTCAGAGCCTGCTGACGGGCGAAATGGATCCCTGGCAGGCCGCAGAATTTTTGCAGATCTTCTTCACCGGGCACGGTTACGGGCTGAGTCACGACGCCGCTCTGCAAGCCGCCGCTCTGATGGAAAGCTCGGGTTGCAACGAGGAGATCGTGCGCCGCGAGCTGAACAGATTGGCGCTGGTGGTCTAACCGTACCGCCTAGAGCGCCAAGGAAGAAGCCGGGCTAACCCGCCCGGCCTTTTCGTTTTTCGGCCCGCTGCTGCCTTCCCTGGTGTTCTTCGGGTTCTTGGGTCGACCGCATGCCGCCGCTTCCTGCTCTTCGGCCGCACAGAATCCCGCTAGAATGAATCAATATCCCGCGCGGAGGGATGCGTGAGTGGTTGAAACGGGCGGTCTTGAAAACCGCTAGAGTCGGAAGGCTCTCCTGGGTTCGAATCCCAGTCCCTCCGCCAGAAGTTGAGTCCGCGGGTTACGAACGCCGGCGCTGCATTCCAATTCTCGGCTCGGCTCAGCCGCCGAAACACCTACTCTCCGACCACGGTAATCACCACGGTGCGGTCGCGTCCGCGGACGTCGCATTCCAGATGGAAGATCTGCTGCCAGGCGCCCAGCACGGGTTTGCCATCGGCGATGGGCACGGTGAGTGAAGGGCCGAGCAGCGTCGCCTGCAAGTGGGAATGGGCGTTGCCGTCGTGCCAGGCCTGCTCATGGCCATAACTGCGGCTGGCCGGAATCAGCCGGTCGAGCACGGCCGGCAAGTCGCCCTGCAGGCCGGGCTCGAATTCGATGGTGCCGACGGCGGCGGTGCTGCCGACGTTGAAAATGTTGACGGTCCCGCGGCGAACGCCGGAATCGGCCACGACTTTCTTCACCTGCGCCGTGAGGTCATGCATGTCCCCATGGCCTTGGGTACGGATCGGAACCTGCTGCTGATGGGTCATCGTCGCTCCGGCGGAATCGAGTCGCAAAGGATTCCATGCGGATTTTACAGAGTTTCTCAACAACGCTGGCTCTGCGGTGATAGCATCCTTCGTCCAAGAATCGACTCCGGCCGGATTCGAGCAAGCGGATGGACCGGGGAAGCGCGCCCAAGGAGACGGACCCTGTTCACGAGGAAGAACCTGGCGATCATCGGGAGCCTGGCGGTGGTGTATTTCGCGGCCGGGAAGCTGGGATTGCGGCTGGCGTTCGTGCATCCCAGCGCGTCGGCGGTGTGGCCCGCTTCGGGGATCGCGCTGGCGGCGGTGCTGATCTTCGGCCGCGCGGTATGGCCGGGCATCATGCTGGGCGCCTTCCTGGTGAATCTGACGACGGCGGGCTCGCCGGCCACATCGCTCGGCATCGCCGTGGGCAATACGCTCGAGGCACTGATGGCCGCGCACCTGGTGAACCAGTTCGCCGGAGGGCGGCAAGCATTTCAGCGGGCCCAGGATACCTTCAAGTTCGCGTTTTTCGCCGCCATGCTGAGCACTACGGTAGCGGCGACGACCGGCGTCATCAGTCTTTCGCTGGGGGGCTTCGCTCCATGGATCCAGTTCGGGCCTATCTGGCTGACGTGGTGGCTGGGGGACGCGGTCGGCATCGTGGTGGTGACGCCCCTGATCCTTTTGTGGAGTTCGCGGGTGCGCGACGGCTGGACGGTCGTGCGCGGCGTGGAAGCGGCGGTGTTGGCGGTGTGCCTGCTGCTGATAAGCCATCTAGTGTTCGCGGGCAACATCCTGGCGCCCAAGCACTACCCACTGGAGTACCTGTGCCTGCCGTTTCTGGTGTGGGCCGCCTACCGGTTCAGCCCGCGAGAGGCGTCGACGGCTATCCTCTTGCTCGCCATCGTGGCGTCGGTGGGCACACTGAGGGGATCCGGACCCTTCTTCCGGCCGACGGCACACGAATCCCTGCTTCTGCTGCAGTCGTTTCTCGGAATCGTCACGGTGATGACGCTGGCGTTTGCGGCGGCACTGGCGGAACGGCGGCGCGCCGAGGAGCGGGCGTACTACCTGGCCATCACCGATTCCCTGACCGGGCTGGCCAATTATCGGAGGTTGCTCGAGGAGATGGAGGCGGAGATTCGGAGGTCGGCGCGCAGCGGGAAGCCGTTTGCGCTGCTGCTGCTGGATCTGGACGAACTGAAGAAGATCAACGACGCGCAGGGCCACCTGGTAGGCAGCCGGGCCCTGTGCCGGGTGGCAGACGTGCTGCGCGACCAATGCCGCGATATCGATACTCCGGGGCGCTACGGCGGCGACGAGTTCGCCGTCATCCTGCCGGAAGCCGGGGCGACGGCGGCCAGCCAGGTGGCCAGCCGCATCTACGAGCAACTGGCGCACGATGCCGAGCAGCCGCCCCTCTCGGTGAGCATCGGGGTGGCCGAATATCCACACGACGGAGAGACCGTGGAAGGGCTGCTGCGCGCCGCCGACCGCGTGCTGTATGAGATGAAACGCCGCTTGCGCCGGGAAGTGATCTGAAATTCGGAGCGCAGCACGCCCATGGCCAGAGCCGAACCTTACTTCGACGATTCCGCCGATCCCCCGGTACGTGGACACCTGCACCGGCCCGAGAGCACGTCGGGCGACGGCCTGGCGCTGACGCATGGAGCGGGGTCGGACAGCGGCGCGCCGCTGCTGGTAGCCGTGGCTGAGGCGCTGGCGGCTGCCGGCATGACGGTGCTGCGCTACGACCTGCCGTACCGGCAGGCGCGGGCCAAGGGTCCGCCGCGTCCGGGCGATGCGGCGCGGGACCGCGAAGGCATCCGGCGCGTGGCTGCGGTGATGCGCGGCATGGCTTCAGGACGCCTGCTGCTGGGCGGACACTCCTACGGCGGCCGGCAAACCAGCATGGTCGCCGCCGAGGATCCCAGTCTGGGCGATGCCTTGCTGCTGCAGTCCTACCCGCTGCATCCGCCGGGACGCCCGGAACAACTGCGCACCGCACATCTTCCCAACCTGCGCATGCGGGCATTCTTTGTGCAGGGCACGCGGGACAACTTCGGCACACCGGAAGAGATGCAGGCGGCGCTCGAACTGATTCCGGCGGAGACACAGCTCTACCTGGTCCGCGACGCAGGGCACGACCTGGGCTTTGGGCGGAAGCACGGCGTTGACGTTGTCGCTATGGTGCAAGAGTTCCTGAAGTTCCTCGGCTGATCCAGAAAGGCGGCGCACAGAGAGCCGCAAGATTTCGCATCCTCCTTCCCATTGGCTGCATCTCTTGCGCTTCGGGCTGTCACAGTTCCATGTGCGAATATTGCCGCCGGCTGGAGCAGCCCGATAGCATGAAAATCGCCCCGCAAGGCGAGCTGCATGTCGCACCGCTCGCGTAGACAGGCAATCCATCCCATCTCGGAGGCACTGGGACGCATCATGAACCGCAAGCTCATCTGGCTCATTCTCCTGGTAGCGGCACTGGCGGTAGTGTTCTGGCCAAGCAGGCGGGAAGCACCGGCACCGCAACCGCAGCAGACAGCAGTCCGACCCGCGGTCCGCCCGATCGGCGCGCCGGTGGAAATCAAGGCGCCGCTGGGCCTGCCGGCGGTACCGATTCCGGCGGACAATCCGCCGACCGCAGCCACCATCGCGTTGGGCCGCCGGCTGTATTACGACCCGGTCCTTTCCGTGGATAACACCGTTTCCTGCGCGTCGTGTCATGATCCGAGATTCGGCTTCTCCGACGGCAAGCCGGTCTCCGAAGGCGTGGGCCGGAAGAAGGGCACCCGCAACGCGCCGACGGTGTTCAACGCCGCCTATTACAGCGTGCAGTTCTGGGACGGCCGCGCGCCCAGCCTGGAGAAGCAGGCCGAAGGCCCGGTGCAGAACCCGGTGGAGATGGTGCACACGCTGGAGGGGTGCGTAAAGCGGCTGGAGGCCGACCCATCCTACAAGCAAGCCTTCGAAGAAGCGTTCGGACCCGGTCCCATCACGTTCGACATGGTGGGCAAAGCCATCGCCAGCTTCGAGCGCACGGTGATCAGCGGGGACTCGCCTTTCGACCGCTACTTTTACGGCGGGCAGAAGAACGCACTCAGCGCTTCGGCGCGACGAGGCCTGGAAGTGTTCCGTGATCCCGCGAAGGGCAACTGCGCGGTTTGCCATACCATCGGCGAAAAAGACGCGCTGTTCAGCGACGACAAGTTCCACAACATCGGCGTGGGGGTGAAGGACGGCCAACCCACCGACCTGGGACGCTACGAGGTGACCAAGCGCGACGCCGACCGGGGCGCCTTCAAGACGCCGTCGCTGCGCAACGTAGCGCTGACCGCGCCGTATTTCCACGACGGCAGCCGCAAGACGCTGAAAGAGGTAATCGATTTCTATATCGGCGGGGGAAACTCCAATCCCTACCTCGACAAGGAAGTGAAGGTGCTCGACTTCCTTACGGGACAGGAACGCGCCGACCTGCTGGCGTTCCTGGAGTCGCTGACGGGGACGATGCCGGCCGACGTGGGCCCGCCCGAGACCGCGAAGAAGGCGGAGGGCAAACCCAGAGGGACGCCGGAAGACTGAGCATCGCGAAAGGGGAGGCGGCTGACGCCGGGGGCGGCGTCAGCCGCTTTGTTTTCTTGCTGGCCTTCGGGCACGACCAAAGTCATGCCCTCTCGAGCTTACTTCCCCGAGTCCAGGTGCCAGCCGGAGTTGACCCAATGGCCGTTGCGGCGCACGAAGATCTCCGTGGCGCGGCCGGAGTAGCGTTCCCGCTGGCCTGCATTCTCCAGCTCGTAAGCCCACGTGGTGTACAGGATGGCGACGTCGCCATAGACCTGCATGCGCGTCTCAGGGAAACTGAGCGAGACCAGCTTTCCTCCTGAATTCACAAAGCCTTTGGCGGCGGTGATGGTGGCGGGAGCGTCCACCCACGCCTCCTCTCCTGCATTGATGCCGATGAGTTCGGGAGGAAGAACCTCTTTCAGCGCGGCTTCGTCGGCGGCGAAGTAGGCGCGCCATACGGCCTCACGCTCAGCCAGGAGTTGGCGGCGTTCTTCGGCGCCGAGCTCACGCAGCGGCGGGGCTTCGCCGGCAAAAGTCACCACATCGGGATGCGCCGCCACCTGTGAGGCCATCTGGTTCCACTCGGCGTGCTCTTTGGCATACAGATCGAGCACGCGGAGAGTGGTCTGGCGCGGCGAGCCGTTCACGTCCAGGGAGAGGTCGGCGATGTAGGGGACGATGGCAAGGTCGCCCAGGAAATACACGTCAAAATCGCGCATGCGGTAGGCGGTGATACGGACAGGGCCGGCCAGGATGGCGTCGGCTTCGCGCATGTATTCGTCGAGGCCGCGGATGATGCCGCGCGAACGGGTGAGGAAGCCGCGCCACTCGCGGGCATGCGTGGCCTCGACGGTGGCGCGGTCGCGGGCCATGTAGGCGCGAAAAACGCGATCGATGTGCGCCCGGATGGCCTCGCGGTCAGCCTGGCGCGTTTTCGTGGGTATGGCGTCGCCCGCGGCCGCGCCGGCGGCCATCAGCGACGCCAAGAGAAATCCGGTAGCGACCATGACACATGTTCCTCCTCAGACCAATCTGCGAGTCGCAGGGCGGGAACGGCTTGCGCTTTCTTGCCGAATTCAAGAGGCCGACTTGCACTTTCTTGCGCCTTTTGCGCGCTGGGCCGCATCCATAGGCGCAGTTGTTTCCAGGAGGTAGACTAGCAGCGTGATTCGCTACGTCCCCTTGGCCCAGACCGGACAGGTCAGCCTGGCACGCTTCGACCATCCCGGCACGGTGCCGCACCACGACCCGCATGAAGAAGTGGCGCCGGACTTCACGGTGAACTTCGTGGAACAGGGCGCCTTTCGGTATTCGGCGGGGCGCGCCAGTTGGCGGCTGGGAGCAGGCACGGTCTTCGTGGTCGCGCCGGGATTGGTCTATCGCTGCCGGCACGAGGAGCGTTTCCCCAGCGACGTATGCTTTTCGCTCGCCTTTCAGCGCGGGCTGGTCGAGGACGTGCAGCGCACGGCGGGAGTTTCGAAGTGGCCGGGCCTCCGCGTCCGCCAGGCGACCAACCGCCTGGGTTACCTGAAGTGGCTGGTCGAGCGGACGCCCGCCGCCGAAAGCATGGCACTGGAAACGATAGCCTGCGACCTTCTGCGAGCCACCCTCACGGAAGAGGAGCGCAGGACGCACGTGGCGTCGACCCGCCAGCTTGCCTGGTACGCGGAGCGGGTACGCGCGGTATGCGAGCGCTTCGAAAGGGACTATGCGCAGGAGCATTCGCTGACCTCGCTGGGGCGCGCAGTGGGGATGAGCCCCTACCACTTCGCGCGCATTTTCCGCGAACTGACGGGGACCCCGCCGCATCGGCGGTTGCTGGAGGTGCGCCTGCAGCGTGCCGCGCAGCGTTTGCGCGACGGCTGCCCGGTCACCGACACGTGTTTCGCCGTGGGCTTCTCCAACCTGAGCCATTTCATCCGGCTCTTCCGGGGGCGCTTCGGCACGTCGCCCTCGCGTTATTCGCGCGGGGCCGGCATCCGCGCCTAGCAGTCTTCTTGCGGTATTCTGCTTTTTCCGGCGATGACGACGCTTCCTATCCGCGATGACGACCGGCTTTTCGTGCTGACCGGCGCCGGGGTGAGCGCGGAGAGCGGACTGCCGACGTTCCGTGGCGCCGACGGCTTGTGGCGAGGTCATCGGGTGGAAGAGGTGGCGTCGCCCGCGGCCTGGCATCGCGATCCGCAGATGGTCTGGGAATTCTACTCGTGGCGGCGAGAGGTGCATCGCGCGGTGCGTCCCAATCCCGGCCACGTGGCGCTGGCGCGCCTGGAGCAGCGGCTGGGGGAGCGCCTGTTCCTGTGCACGCAGAATGTGGACAGCCTGCACGAACAAGCAGGCTCGAAGCGTGTGGTTCACATGCATGGCCGGCTGCTGGAGAGCCGGTGCGACCGGTGCACACGACCCCCGGCCGAGGATGCGCGCAGCTACGCATCGCTTGCGGAGGTGCCGCGCTGCCCGTGCGGCGGCCTGTGGCGGCCCAACATCGTGTGGTTCGGAGAGACGCCGTTTCATCTGGACAGCATCCTGGATGCGCTCGGGCGCGCGAGCCTGTTCCTGGCGGTGGGGACTTCGGGAGCGGTCTATCCCGCGGCGAGCTTCGCGCAAGCGGCCCGCCAGGCTGGCGCCTGCACGATTTACATCGGCCCGGAAGAACCGCTCAACCGCCACGCGTTCGATGAATGCGTGTTGGGAGAATCAGGAAAGGTGCTGCCGGAGTTGTTCCCGCACGACTGAAGCCGATCTTATCTCTTACGCTTTGCCACGCAACTTGGCGAGCCACCAGCGCACCCCTACGAACAGGAAACGCGGGTCCTTGAAGAACTCAGGCGGCTTGCCCTCAAAGGCATGGCCGACGAACTGGAAGATCCAGCCGACCACGAACAGCGCAACGGCGAGCTTCCAGAGTCCGGACATGAACCACTCCCCAGCCAGCACCAACAGCGAGACCACGATCATGGGAATCCCGATGGTGTGGCAGAACCGGTTCACGGGATGGGTGTGGCTGCTGGCGTACTGCGCGATCCATTCTTCGCTGGTGCGAGGAGCCATGAGTCCCCCGGATGCGGGAGTCATCTTACACGTGCTGGCACTGCCCTCCCAAGACTGCTAGGCGGAAAGGGTAGCGTTACCTGTCACCACGACGGGCACCGCCGAGCGGAGGTGCAGGTCGCGCTGCGGGAACGGGATGTGAATGCCCTTTTCCGCGAAGGCCCGAAAGATGGCGAAGTACAGGTCGCTCCGGAACGTGGGCGGCGTGCTCACCTTGCTGGTGGTGAAAACGCGAAGCTGGAAGTGCAAGGCGCTCTCGCCAAACTCCGTGAAGATGACGTCGGGCTCCGGGTCGCGGAGCACGTCGGGGTTCTGCTGCGCCACCTCGAGCAGGGCGCGGCGCACCTGCTCCGGATCGCTGCCGTACGCCACACCCACCGGCACGGAGAAGCGCACCTGGCGGTCGTTGGCCGTCCAGTTAATCACCCGCCCGGCGATGAACTCCGAGTTGGGGATGATGATGACCACGTTGTCGTTGGTGCGGACCCAGGTGCTGCGCCCGGCGATACGAACCACTTCGCCGAAGGTGTTTTCGACCTCGATGCGGTCGCCCACCTTCACCGGGCGCTCGATGAGCAGGATGAGCCCGGAAACGAAATTGGAAACGACATTCTGCAGGCCGAGTCCGACGCCCACGCCCAGCGCTCCGGCCAGCACCACCAGGCTGCTCAAGTCCACACCCAGAGACTGCAATCCGATGGCCAGCCCCAAGAGAAAGAACATGTAGGAGCTGAAGCGGGCCAGGGCGTACCGCTGTCCCGGCTCCATCGAAATGTGCGGCAGCACACGATGCTGCAGGAAACGGCTGAGCATGCGTGAGGCCACGGTCAGGGCCAGCAGGAACAGCAGGCACTTGGCCAGGAACAGGGGCGTTACATGGAGTGGGCCGATGGCGAACAGCGATCGGTTCAGGTATTCGATCACGTTGCCGCCCAGCATGCGCGCGACGCCCGGCAGCATCACGGGAATGGCCGCTCCGTACAGCATGAGCAGCACGATCAACACAACCGCGTAGAGCAGAAAACGGGTCTCGACGGTTTTCATGGGCCATACGCTCCTCGGGAAGGCTCCCGCGCGAGCGCAGCATACCGCGCCGCCGACGGAAAATCATGCTCGGAGGCCGGTGGCGAACGGTGTAAGATGCGCGCCATTCAACCGGGACTGACGGAGGACTCATGAGAACCCGCGTTCTGCTCGCTCTTCTTCTCCTCAACGGCACGGCGGTGATTGCGGCCGACGCCGGCGCACCGGCTGAGTCCAGAGTGGTCCGCTACGAAGCGAAGGAAAACGAGCTGAAGTTCGTGTATGGCGTGGCTCTACCAGTGGCACGCCTGCGTTCCGGCGACGTCCTTGAGACCAACACCTTTGACGCTCTCGGAAACTCAGTGAACAAACCGGGCGACCAACCCGATCCTTCCAAGGGGCCGAATCCGCTGACAGGGCCGTTCTACGTGGAGGGAGCCGAGCCCGGCGATGCCCTCGCCGTCCGCATCCTGAGCGTGGAGGTGGACCGCGACCAGGGCATCGGTGAAATGGGGCCTGGGTTCGGCGCGCTCAATACGAGTTTCTACACGCCCATGCTGAATCCCGATCTGCCGGCGCGCATCTACTTTTATCCCATCGACCGGAAGTCGGGCATGGCCACGTTCCGGGCGCAGGATTCCGACTTCGCGGTGCAGATTCCCATGCATCCGTTCCTGGGATGCATCGGCGTGGCGCCACCGATGGGCGAGGCCCGCGCGTCGATCACCCCCGGCGAGTGGGGCGGCAACATGGACGCGCCGGAGATCAGCGCCGGCCACACCCTGTACCTTCCGGTCAATGTTGCGGGCGCCCTGCTGTACGTGGGCGACGGCCATGCCGCGCAGGGCGACGGCGAGGTTGCCGGCACCGGGATCGAAATCCCCATGCGCGTGCGCCTGCAAGTGGAGGTGATCAAAGGCCGGCGGCTGAAGTGGCCACGCCTGGAAAACGACGGGTCGATCATGGCTGTAGGCGCCTACCGGCCGCTGGATGACGCGTTGCGCATCGCCTTCACCGAGCTTATCGACTGGATTCACGCCGACTACGGCCTCTCGCGGCTCGATGCCTACGAGCTGCTCTCCAAGGTGGCGCAGATCCGCCTGTCCGAAATGGTCGATCCCAACTACGTCGTGATCGCGAAGATCCCGAAGAAGTACCTGCCGGCGAAAAAGAAGTAGACCAATCAGGTTTTGCCGCGCTTTTCCGGGCGCGTGGGCAGGGCGTCGTGAATGCGCTCGCGGAAGGCGCCCTTCAGCCCGCCGCCCAGCGAGACGGCGTCTTCGCCGAACTTGTCGCGCAGGCGATCGGCGGCGCCCAGAGCTTTCTGCCAGCGCTGGTGCTGCTCGCGGTCGAGCAGGCCGATCTGTCCCTCCTCCGGCGCGAAGCCCGAAGTCTGCACACCCAGCAGGCGCACTTTGGCGCCGCGCTTCCAGTTGCGCCGGAAGAGATCGCGGACCGCGGCGGCGACTTCGGTGTCCAGTTGCGTGGCTCGGTGGAGCGTGCGGGCGCGGGTGATGGTGTGGAAGTCCTCGTAGCGCAGCTTGAGTTGCACCGTACGGGCATACAGTCTCTGCTCCCGCAAGCGCCGACAGACCATCTCTGTCAACTTGGCGAGTGTGGCCTCGAGCTGTTCCGCGTCGCCGGTATCCACCATGAAAGTATGCTCGTGGCTGATGGACTTGGGGCCGGTGTCCGCGCCCACTTCCGCGTCGAACCATCCGCCGGCGTCAAGACCCTGCGCCTTGCCCGCGAGGGCGAGACCCCACTTGCCGAAGCGCTCCTCGAGAACAGATTCATCCAGACGCGCCAAATCGGCGACGGTCCGCACACCCAGCGCCTCCAGGCTTTTCTCCATGACCTTGCCCACACCGGGAATTTTGCGCACGTCCAGCGGCGCCAGGAACCTCGCCTCCTGCCCGGGCAGGACGTAGAGGATGCCGTTCGGCTTGGCCTGGTCCGAAGCTACTTTGGCGATGAGCCGTGAGGTCCCGATGCCGATGGAGGCGTTCAGGCTCGTCTCCGCCTTCACGGCCTGATGCAGCGCGTGGGCGGCGGCCAACGGCGGCCCGTGCAGGCGCGCTGTACCGGTCATGTCGAGATAGGCCTCGTCGATGGAGGCCATCTCGATCTGCGGCGAGAAGCGCTGCAATACGAGCTTCACTTTTTGCGAGTACGCGAGGTAGCGGTCGCGGTGTCCGTCCACGAAGACGGCATGCGGACAGAGCCTGGCTGCGGTGCGCAGCGGCATGGCCGAGTGCACGCCGAACTTGCGCGCCTCGTAGGAGGCGGCGGAGACCACGCCGCGCTCGTCCCGCTGCCCGCCCACGACCACCGCCTTGCCCTTGAGCGAAGGGTCGAAAATCTCCTCCACGGACACGAAGAAAGCGTCCATGTCGACGTGAAAGATGGTCCTCAAGGGAGCCTCACCCTCGCCATTCTACCTGTCGCGTGAGGCGTAACCGGTGTAAGATTCCCCGCCGCACGGGCCGGAGTTCCCATGCTCGCTCTGCTGACGAGCATTTTCGTTTCGCTGGTGCCACGGCGGTATCGCCACCGCTTTCTCGACGATCCCGACCTGGGCATGAAACGCGGCGCAATCCTTTCCGGCGTCGTCCAGTTCGTCGTCTGCGGCTTCCTGCTGTGGTACCGCTATAAGGTCCTTTATGCGGCCCGCATGGAAGACGCGCACCGCGCCGCCGCAGCGGCCGGAGGAGACCGCTTCGCGGAAGCGGGAGCCGCCTTCGCTTTCAGCGGAATGACTTTTGTCGAATACATCACGCAACCTGTGACATTCGTTATCTTTTACTTTCTGGTGGAGAGCATGGTGCGACTGTCGGCCGCGGTGGTTGCCGGCGAAGTCATGCCCACACTGCCGCTGCAACTGGTGGCGTGGAGTCACGGCTTCATCGAGCGCAAGCAGCGCCAGCGCCATCTCGGACCGCGCGTCGTGGACGTGGTCAAGCCGGGCGCGGTCGATTACGACCTGCGTATCGAAAGCTGCCGGCCCAAGTCCTGGACCGCGCTTTCCACCATCGCCTACCAGGATCAGTTGTACGAAGTCCTGCGCGCGGTGGATGGCCCTCCACCGCGCCGCTTCGTCTATCTGATGCGCAAGGCGCCGCTGAACAAGGTAGTCCGCGGCCTGCATCAATACAGCCCGGAGGAGACGCTGGAGGAAAGCTGAGCCTGCGTCGCTGGAGTACAATCGCCCGCCATGAAGAACGTGTTGACGCCGCTGGACTTCCTGGCGCGCAGCGCGCAGGTGTACCGGGACAGTGTGGCCGTGGTCGAGGGCGACCGGCGTTTCACCTACTCCGAATTCAACCAGCGCGTGCACCGGCTGGCTTCGGCGCTGCGCCGGCACGGGGTCCTGCCCGGCGATCGCGTCGCCGTGCTCGCGCCCAACACGCTTGCCGCGCTCGAGCCCCACTTCGGCGTGCTGCTGGGAGGAGCTTTGCTGGTGATGCTGAACATCCGGCTCCAGGCCCAGGAACTGGGCTGGATCTTGAATCACTGTGAAGCCAAGGTCCTCATCGCCGATCCGCAGTTTCTTCCCGTCCTCGATCCTGTGCGCCATGAACTTCGCAGCCTGTCGTTGATCACCGACGATTACGAGGGGCTGCTCGCTCAGGGGGAGTTCCCGTGCACTGAGGCGCCGCCGCCCGAGGAAGATGCGGAGATCTGCATCAACTACACCAGCGGCACCACCGGATTCCCCAAGGGCGTGGTGTTCACGCACCGCGGCGCCTGGATCAATGCGATCGGCGAAGCACTGGAGTACGGCCTTTCGAACCGTTCCGTCTATCTGTGGACGGTGCCGTTGTTCCATTGCAACGGCTGGTGTTTTTCCTGGGCCGTGACGGCAGTGGGCGGCCGGCACGTTTTGTTACCGCACGTGGATTATGCGCACATCGTGGAGCTCATCCGGCGCGAACAGGTGACACACATGTGCGGCGCTCCGGTAGTGCTCAACGCCCTCACGCAGCACTGTGCACGCCACGGCATCCGCTTCGAGCACGGGTTGAAGATCGTTACCGCGGGTGCGCCGCCTTCACCCGCCGTGCTGCGCGCCGCCGAAGAGATGGGCGCCGAAGTGGCCCACGGCTATGGCCTTACGGAGACCTACGGCCCGCACACGGTTTGCGCCTGGAAGCCGGAGTGGGACGCGCTGCCGCTGGCCGAGCGCGCCCAGCTCAAGGCCCGGCAGGGCGTGCCCTACGTGATCGCAGGCACCAATCTGCGGGTGGTGGACGACCGGATGAACGACGTGCCCGCCGACGGCAAGACCATGGGAGAAGTCCTCATGCGGGGCAACAACGTCATGCTGGGCTACTTCAAGAATCCTGAGGCTACTGAAGAGGCGTTCCGCGGCGGCTGGTTCCATTCCGGCGACATCGCCGTGGTACACCCCGACGGCTACATCGAGATTTGCGATCGCAAGAAGGATATCGTCATCTCCGGCGGGGAGAACATCTCTTCCATCGAGGTGGAAAAGGTGCTCTACGAGCATCCCGCGGTGATGGAATGCGCCGTCATCGCGGTGCCGGATGACAAGTGGGGCGAGGTGCCGCAGGCGCACGTCACCCTGAAACAGGGCCACAACGCAGCCCCGGATGAGCTCATCCAGTTCTGCCGCGCACGGCTGGCGCACTTCAAGTGTCCGAAGAAGGTTGTGTTCGGGCCGCTGCCCAAAACCGCCACCGGCAAGATTCGCAAGGCCGAGCTGCGGAACGCAGCCTGGGCCGGCTACGAGAAGAAGGTGAAAGGATGAACTACAAGAACCTGTTGCACGAGACTGAAGGGTCCATCGCCCTTGTCACGCTCAACCGCCCGCAGCGCCGGAACGCGCTTTCGCTCGACCTGATGCTCGAGGTCATCGACTGCCTGGATGCGGTCGGCGCCAATCCCGAAGTGCGCGCGGTCATCCTGGCCGCGGCCGGCAGTGTGTTCAGCTCCGGCCACGACCTGAGCGAAATGGTGGGCCGCAACATCGCCGAGTACCGCCGCATCTTCGACGTGTGCACCGAGATGATGGAGAAGGTGCAGTCCATCCCGCAGCCGGTCATCGCCGAGGTGCAGGGCGTAGCGACCGCCGCAGGCTGCCAGCTCGTGGCAACCTGCGATCTGGCGGTCGCGGCCGAGACGGCGAAGTTCGCCACGCCCGGCGTACGAATCGGGCTGTTCTGCACCACGCCCATGGTGGCCCTGAGCCGTGCGGTCAGCCGCAAGCGCGCTCTTGAAATGCTGCTGACCGGCGAGATGATCGACGCTGTCACGGCCGCCGAGTGGGGACTGGTGAATCGAGTAGTGCCTGCCGGCGAGTTGCGCAGTGAGACGAAGAAGCTCGCCTGCCGCGTCGCCGAGGCCAGCCCGCTGGTGGTCGGGCTGGGAAAGCAGGCCTTCTACGCGCAGATCGACCTCGACCAGCCCAAAGCCTACGCCTACGCCAAGGAGGTCATGAGCATGAACAACATGGCGGCGGATGCACAGGAAGGCATCTCCGCATTCCTCGAGAAGCGTCCGGCCTGCTGGACAGGCCGGTAGCGAAAAGCAGCCACCGTGGCTTCCGAGGCGCATACCCAACCCGCCACGCTGCGTGTGGAACGCTGGCTGCGCCAGGTGGAAGCCTGCGCGCGGCGTCCGGTGGAGGAGCGCGTGACCGAGCTGCTGGCCGCGGTGCGCGCAGGCGCAGAGCGCTACGTCGCCGAAGACTGGGATCAGGCCAACGAGCGCCACGCCGAAGAGTTCATTGCCTCACTGGAGCGTGAGTTTACAGGGCGCGTGTTCTTGACGGCGCGCCCGCGCGAACGCGAGACGGGCACCGGGCCTCACCCGGGCGATGACACTCTCGCGCCGGAATCGCTCCCGGGCGACGGCGACCAGCCGGTGGTCATCGTCGAGCGGCAGCGGCTGCATCCGGTAGCGCGGCGCACGACGGGCTACAACTACATCTTCACTGTACCCGGCGAGCGGCCGGAGCGGCTCATCCTGGTGGCGCACTACGACACCTGGCGCGGCCCCGGGGCCGACGACAACACCACCGGCGAAGAAATCACCAAGCAGTACCTGCTCAGTGACCTGCGCGCAACCCGCCGCCCGCCTCTCACCCATACCTACATTCTGGCCGGCTCGGAAGAATGCGGACTGATCGGCTTTACGTCGCAGATGCTGTTGGCGCTCGGCATCGGCTTGGCCAACCAGGCGCTGGCCAAGGGCGTCTGGGCGCTGACGCTGCTGGGAGCCGCGCTGATCCCGCTGGCGAAGTACCGCTTCGGGGTTTCCGGCTCGCGGGAGTATGTCGAGAGCCTGTCGCCCGACGAGCTGGCGCGCATCCAGTCGGTGATTTCCGTGGATTCGGTCGGGGAAGGCCGCATGTATATCCCGGAGTCTTCGCTGGGCGCCGATTTCGTGCGCGCCTTCCTTCCCTTCCCGGGTTATCCCGCGCTGAACGACCTGCTGGAAGAAGCGGCGCACCTGAACGGCATCAAGTACAACACCTTCATCGCCGGCGGCACCACGGATCACATCAGTTTCCTGGAGGTGAACAGCGGGCTGCGCGACCGTTTGGGCGACTGGCTGGGCTGCCCGCGCTGGCTGGGCTGCCACCAACACGGCAAGCGAAAGATCCCCGCTTCGGCGCTGGTCTGCCTGATGCCCGGTAAGGCATCGCCTTTGGTGTTCGGTGGAAAAATCCATACGCCTGCCGATACGCCGGACCGCGTCTATCCCGGGCCGCTCTCGGAGGCGCTGCGCATCCTCGACTACTGGTTCTATCGCATGCACGGTGGCCCGCGACTGGCCGAGCCACGCGACTTTTCCGAATACCACTACGCGCAACTGTTCCGCGTGACCTCGGCCGCGGGCGGGCAGGGCGAGCAATACTGGCTCGCGCTCAAGGACGCCATCGAGCCCAACCGCCGCAACCTGAACGGGCTGTACCGGGTGGAAGCGGAAGTTCGCGGCCACCGCGCCGTCTGCCGCAATCCGCAGATCCTCACCTGGGGTGTGCACACGCGATTGCGTCATGAAGTGCAGGACCAGATAAAGAATACGGGTGGTAACTGGAAAACGGTCCCGGTGAACGACCTGCAGATGGAGACACCATCAGGCACGCTGCACTACTCGGCCACGGGCCGCGGGCCGCTGCATGGAGTGGAAGCGCTGCTTCAGGAGTCATTCGGCGAGTTCGAGCGCTTCATGGGTTCCAACACCTTCCTGACGTTCTTTGCCATCGCTTTCCTGCTGGCCAAATGCGTGGATGTCGTGCTGATGAATCTTTTTGGCCGCTTCGCGGCCTTCGCCGACTGGTTCTTCGACTGGTTCGCAATCACCCTGCCGATGACAGTAGCGGCGCAACTGGCCGTGCTGCTCTGGCTGATCGGCAAGAAAATCCCCACCATGATCGACAACGCCTACCGCCACCTCAACAAGGCGGACAACCTGCGCAGCCTGCGTCGCGTGGCCTAGCCGTGACTCGCCGGGGTGGCGGCTTCAGGCGGCCGACAGATGAAGGCGGCTAGCGGCGCGCAATTCGCTCACCAGGGCGCCGACCATGACCAGCAATACCCAGACGACGGGTGGAGGCATGGTCGCGTCGGAGGGCATCAGCAGCGGAGGGAAGAACAGCAAGAGCAGGCATGCCAGCAGCGCCCTGCCGGCCGGTCGTCGATGTCCGCTCGTGGCAACCAGGTATCGAACGACCAGCAGCATCGCCAGGAAGAGCAATGCCAGGTCGTGGACGTTCAGGTGGTAGCTGACCAGCAAGGTGGCGATCAGGTTCACCGCGAATGCCAGATCGAGCGAATCGGCAGCCCTGTGCTCCTCTGGCGGCCAGTACCGTACAACCAGCGCCAGCAAGCACAGCGACAGGATGGCCGTGGTCACACTCAGCCACAACACCGGCAACCCGGTACCTAGCGCTGCCATGAGGCCGCGAAGGTTGGGCATGCTGACGGGACGGATGGTGCCGTAGGCCAGGTGCTGGTTGATCTCCAGCAGGAACTCCACGTAGCTCCGTGCGCCTGGCCATCCCACGGGAACGAGCGACACAAGGCCCAGTCCCAGGCCCGTAAACAGAAATCCCTTGAGCGCCTTCCATTTCCTGCGCACGGCCAGCGCCACCATGAAGGGCAACACGAACTGAAACTTGAACAACCCCAACGCCAGTATGCACCCGGCGTGGAAGGATTGACCGCGGCGCAATGCCATCCAGGCCAGGGTGAAGACGCACAGCAGCAGAATGGAATCCTGGCCCTGCATCAGGGCGACCGTAATAGGGAAGAAGGCCAGTGCCAGCACCAGGGGCAGCAATCCACGGAAGCGGGGGAAGACATCCGCGTAAGGATGTGGAAGCCAAGCCAAGCAGGCCAGCACTCCCAGGTTCAGTGCCATCCACGCAGCGTAGGCCGGCACATAAGGCAGCCACGCGAGCGGCAGGAAGAGCAACAGCTCGAACGGCGGATGGTAAAAGAGCAGCGGCGTGCGACGTGCCGGGAAGTCGCGCTGGAATTCGCGTTGCGTATCGAACTTGTAGAGATCGGCACCGCGTCCCTCCGCCACCACGCGAGCGGCGCTGTAGAACGCCGTAAAGTCAACTTCCCCGCCCAGGATGCGCGGCCGAAGCTCAACCAGCGTGAGGCCCTGTACGGTCAACAAGGCGGCGAGCGCCAGCCAGGGCAGCCACTTGCGAGCGCGATTCTTCATTGCCGTGGGAAAGCATACGGCAGGACATCTTTCCAGCCGGCGAGATTGTGTTGGCGGAGAATCACAGGCGGCACCGCGACACCTCTACCCCGCGGCCATGCGCTTGTGGATGGCGGGATCCGGAGACAGCCGGTCAGTCCAGGTACTTGATCAGCACGACTTCGTTCTGCTTCTCGTTGTAGAGCACTTCATCCACCTTCTGCTGCGTCATCAGGATGCCGAAGCCGCCCGCGCGCAGGCCTTTTTCATCGCGCACCCGCATGTGCCGGATGGGGTCCTCGGGTGGGTTGCTGATGGCGGCGTGCTCCAGGCCTTCGAAGTGGAAGCCGGCGCCCGGGTCGGCGATGCGGTACATGAGCATGCGCTGGGCGCGCAGGTAAGAGATGCGCACCTTGCGCGTGGGGTCGAGTTTGCCGCCCCACTCGATGGCATTGAGCAACATTTCGCGGAAGGCATCCCCGACGGCATTGCGCACCTCATCCGGCAGGTCGGCCTTCAGCGCCATCATGAAGCCCTGGATGCGGTCGGCCACGGGGCGCTCACAAGGAACCACAAGTTCCACCCAATGCGGCCGCGCCGAGACCACCTCGATGGGCGTGGCGGGCGGACGTTCCTCGAGCGTCTCATTCACCAGCTCCAACAGCGCCTGAGTGCGAAACGGCTTGGGGACATAGCGGTCGGCCTGCTCGCGTACCGCCTGGAGCAGCGTTTCCGGAGTGTTGTCTGCGGTCATGATGATGACCTTCGAACGCCTTCCCAGGTCTTTCAGCTTCTGAAGCACTTCCAGGCCGCCCATGCCCGGCATGTGGACATCGAGCATCACCAGGTCGAACGGCTTCTTGCGAATCTGGGCGATGGCAGCCACTCCGTCCGGGACCACGGTTACGGTGTATCCCGCCTTGTCCAGGAGTTCGCCCAGCAGGAGCCGGACGGACTGGTCGTCGTCGGCAACCAGGACCTTGGTCTTCTTCTCCTTGCCGCTCATTCCAGCAGACATGTCACCGGCTCCCGGTCCGCTTCTTTCGCCTGGCCGCGATGGCTCGCGCCGGCCGCTTGCCGGCCCGCCCGGACTTCCTGCGCACACGCGCGCAGAAGGACTGGAGCACGTCGCCGAGCTCCCGGCAGGCTGCCTCGAGGGCCACGCAGGCGGCGCCGGCATTCTCAAGATTGCGGGCATGCGCCAGGCTCTCCAGCTGAGCTGCGATTTCGGCGGCGGTGTGCGCTCCCAACCCCGCGGCTGACCCCTTCAACCGGTGCGCCTCCGATTCCAGGGAATCGGCGTCACCCTTCGCGGCAGCTTCACGGATGGCCCGGATCCATTGCGGCGCGTTCGCCTGAAACAACTCACTCATCTCCGCCGCCAGGCGGGCATCCCCCTCCACGCGCTCCATCAGCTCCGCCTCGTCGAAGACCGTGGACGCGACCGTGGCGGGCGACGTCGAAACCGACTGGAGGGCAGCCACCAGTTGCTGTTTCTGGATGGGCTTGGCCACATAGGCGTCCATGCCCGCCTCCAGGCAGCGCTCCCGGTCTCCGCTCATGGCGTGGGCGGTCATGGCGATGACCGGCATATGGCCGCCGGTGGTACGCTCGCGCTCGCGGAGCGCACGCGTCGCCTCCAGGCCGTCCATCTCTGGCATCTGCACGTCCATCAGGACCACGTCGAATGGCTCGCGCTCTACTGCGGCCAGAGCTTCCCTGCCCGTGGCTGCGACCGCCACGCGGTGTCCCTGCTTTTCGAGCAGCTTCACGGCCAGCCTCTGGTTCACGGGATTGTCTTCCGCCAGCAAGATGCGCAATCCCTTGCGGACCGGAACCCGGCGCATCCGCTGCGGCCCGGTCTCGCGGGCGCCGCTGTCCAGAGCCGTTACCAGCGCGTCGTACAGTTCCGACTGCATCACCGGCTTGTGCACCCACCCGGCAAGACCCAACGTGCGGCAGCGCTCATCGGCGCCCGTAGCGGGCGGGGTCAGCAGCAGGATCTTGAGTTTGCCGTTTTCCGGACTCCGCTGTATCTGCTCCGCCAACGAAAAGCCGTCCATCTGCGGCATATCAGCATCGATGACGGCCAGAGCAAACGGTGTGCGCTCCTTGCGGCTCCGGCGCAAGAGGTCGAGCGCCTCGGCGCCGCCGGCCGCCGCCTCCGACTGCATGTTCCACCCCGCAAGCATCTCCTGCAGGATGCGGCGTGTGGTCTGGTTGTCATCCACCACCAGCACGCGAAAACTGCGCAGCCGCTCGGGCGCGCGCCGCCGGACGGCGCCCTTCTGCAGGGCGAAGCGGGCAGTGAAGTGGAACGTGCTGCCCCGGCCTTCCTCGCTTTCCACCCAGACGCGCCCGCCCATCAGTTCCACCAGTTGTTTGACGATGGCCAGCCCCAGCCCTGTTCCTCCGTACTTACGTGTGGTGGAGGCGTCCGCCTGCGCGAAGGGATCGAACACTATCGCCTGCTTGTCGGTGGGGATGCCGATGCCGGTGTCGTGCACGGCGAAACTCAGTACCGCCTCGTTGCGCGTCGCGGATTCCATTCCCACTTCTACCAGCACTTCGCCCTGCTCGGTGAACTTGATGGCGTTGCCCACCAGGTTCATCACGATTTGCCGCAAGCGCCCCGGATCACTCACCAGCGCGTCGGGAACACCGGCATGCACGTGGCAAGCCAGTTCCAGGCGTTTTTCCCGTGCCCGCAGGGCGAGCACCCGGAGCGTCTCGTCCAGCGTGTCGCGCAGGCTGAAAGGCAGCCGATCGATCTCCAGCTTGCCCGCTTCCACTTTGGAATAGTCGAGGATGTCGTTGATCAGCGCCAGCAGCGACTGGGCGGAATGGTGCGCGGTTCGAATGTACTCCCGCTGTTCCCGGGACAGGCGCGTATCCAGCGCCAGTTCGGTCATGCCCAGGATGGCATTCATGGGCGTGCGAATCTCGTGGCTCATATTGGCCAGCAGGCGGCTCTTGGCCAGCGTGGCCTCCTCGGCGCGATGCCGGGCGCCCTCCAGCTCCTTCACCAGTTGGGCGAGGCGGGCGGCGTTCTCTTCTTCCGCCTGCTTGGCCGACTCCAGCTCGCGGGCGTAGCGGCGCAGCGCCTCCTTGGCCTGCTTGCGCTCCATGAACTGTCCCACCTGGCTGCCGATGGCGTCGAACATCTCCAGCAGCGCCGGGTCGGGTTGGCGGATCTCGCGGCTGAAGAATTCCAGCACTCCCACCACCCGGCCCCGCTGCCGGATGGGGAAACCGAATGCCCCGTGCAACCCCACGCGCTCGGCGTAGGGAGCGCGAGGAAAGTTGGAGTCGCGGACCACGTCCGGAATCCAGGCCGGCTGGCCGCTGGTCCACACCCGCCCCGGCAGCCCGATGCCCGGCTGGAACAGGATGCTGCGAGTGATGGCCTCGAACTCCCCCAGATCGGTCTGGGGCAGGTGCCAGATTTCCACGTTGCGGAGCGCGACTGAGTTCTCGTCCACGATCCACAGGGCCCCCATCTCCCAACCGAGGTTCAGACACACGGCCTCCAGGATGCGAGGCGTGGCTTCAGCCAGCGAGTCGGCATCGGCCAGCACCTTAGTCACGGCGTAGCCTGCGGCCTGGCGACGCGCCGCATCGCGCAGTTCGGTCACGTCGCGGGCCACGGCATAAATCAGCCCTTGCTGCACCGCCGCGCGTGACGTCCACTGCAGCCAGCGGTAGCGTCCGTCGCGGGTGCGGTATCGATTCTCGAACTGCAGCGCATCCGTGCCTTGACTCAGTTTCTGCGCTTCCGCGTGGGTGCGTTCACGGTCTTCGGGATGGACAAAGTCAAGGTAGGGTGCGGCCATCAGTTCCTCACGCGAGAAACCGAGCACCGTTTCCCAGGCAGGGTTGAGGCGCTGGAAGCGCCCGTCGAGACTGGCGATGCACAGCAGATCGGGCGAAAGCCGGAAGAAACGGTCCAGTTCCTTCTCCGCCAGGCGCCGCTCCGCCATGGCAGTGGCCAGCTCGTCCAGGCGCCGGCGCAGTTCCAGTTGCACGATGACCTGCCGGGCCAACGCCCGCAAGGCATCGCGCTGCTCCGGGGTCAGCCGGTGGGGCTCATGGTCGGCCACACACAGCGTCCCCAGGGCGTGGCCGTCGGGATCAATCAACGGCGCACCAGCGTAGAAGCGGATGCGCGGCTCCCCGGTGACCAGCGGATTGTGGGCGAAGCGTTCGTCGGCGAGGGCGTCCGACACTTCCAGCAGGTCGTCCCCCAGGATGGCGTGGGCGCAGAAGGCGACCTCGCGCGGGGTCTCGGTGGCTTCGACGCCGATCCTGGACTTGAACCACTGCCGCTCGGCGTCCACCAGGCTGACCAGGGCGAGCGGCGTGCCGCAGATGTGCGCCGCAATGCGGGTGATATCGTCGAAGGCCGGCTCCGGCGGCGTATCCAGCACCTTGTACCGCCGCAACGCTTTCAGCCGGGCCGCTTCGTTGCTGGGCAGTGGAGCCTTCATCGCAGCCGGTCTCTGTGCAGGATGGCGGCCGCAGCCGCCTGGTCCGGCTCTCCCACAGACGGGCTGATTATACTGCGCGAGCCTTCGGTGATGTGGAGCCACACGGCGGCCAATCGCACGAGCATCCACCCGCCCCGGGCACTTGGGGAGTGCCCTTGTTTGTGATACGTTTAGCGCCGTTCCCTGCTGCTCCGGCTGGTCAGCTCCCGGTGACCGTAGAGGGCGGAGCGGCTGTGAGCCCGGTCGTTCCTGGGCCGGGAGCAGGCTATTGCCCGGCGGGTTACCGTCACGGCTGCGGACGTGATAGTTTTGTAGATTCCGGCCGGGCAGGCCGCGGTTCGCCGCCCAGCAGGCCGGGGGAACCACTCGTCTATGGCGCTCGGATTCGGCTTCAACAAGACCAAGGTCATGGCTGCGGCCCAGAAGTACCAGCAGCAGGGCAAGCTGCAGAACGCCATCGCCGAATACGAGAAGATCGCCAAGGAAGACCCCAAGGACCTTACCATCCTGAACACCATCGGCGACCTGTACTTCCAGGTCGGCCAGACCGACAAGGCCTGCATCTACTTCAAGCGCGTGGGCGACAGCTACGCCATGGAGGGCTTTACCGTCAAGGCCATCGCCCTCTACAAGAAGCTCACCAAGCTCAACCCATCAGCCAGCGAGGCCATCCTGAAGCTGGCCGAACTCTACACCCAGCAGGGCCTCTACAACGACGCCCGCGCTCAGTACGTGCAGGTCGCGGACAAGTTCATGCAGGCGGGGGAGACCGAGCAGGCCGCCAAGATCTTCCAGAAGATCCTCGAGCTCGATCCCGAGAACGCTGCCATGCGCGCCCGGCTGGCGGACCTGTACATCAAGCTGGGCAAGAAGACCGAGGCGCGCGATATCTACCTCACGGCGTCCCAGTCCCTGTACGCCCGCGGCGCGCTCGATGCCGCCGATGAAGCCCTGGGCAAGGTCCTGTCGCTCGAACCGGGCAACGCAGACGCGCTCATGCTGCGCGGCCAGATCGCGGTAGATTCCGGAGACGGCAACGCCGCCGTCAACCATCTGGAGAAGATCCCCAACCTGGATTCGCGTCCGGATGCGCTGCGCGCCTTGCTCCGCGCCTACCTGCTGGTGGGCAACGTGGCCGCCGCGGAGCCCATCGCCGGCAAGCTGCTCACGGTGCACAACGATGCCAGCGGCGTCTCCAGCTTTGCCGAGAACTTGTTGGCGGCAGGGCGCTTCGAGGACGCCCTGAAGATTTACGACCAGCACGCCGACACCTTCCTCGCCTCCAATGCGCAGGCGCTGCTGGACGCGTTGCACGGCAGCATCAACCAGATCAAAGAGAACGCCCCCGCCCTCGCCATCCTGCGCAACCTGTACCTCAAGGCCGGAATCACCACTCACCTTGCCGACGTGAGCGAGCTGCTGGCTCATGCCTGGGTGCAGGCCGGTGAACTCGCCAAGGCCCGCGACTTGTACAAGGAACTGGCCGAACTCGAGCCCGAGAACGAGCTCCACATGCAGAGTTACAAGCAGGTGGTTGCCAAACTCGGCGAGGACGCGGCCCTGCGTCCGCTCACTCCTGAGGAAGGCGCCCAGGCCTTCATGGTGGATGAGCTGGAGCATGCTGCTCCCGCCGTCCAGCAGGAATACCCCCCGGAGGTCGCCGAGGCGGTTCGTGCCGCCCTCACCGATTCCGAGCTCTATGCTTCCTACAACGTGCCGGCCAAGGCCATCGCCCCGCTGGAAGCCGCGCTGCCGAAAGCTCCCAGGGACGTGCAGCTCAACCAGCAGCTCGCGTCTCTTTACGCCCGCGCCAATCGGATGGAGGAAGCGGCGCGTTGTTGCGACATCCTGGCCGGCGTCTTTGCCGAGGCTGGGCATCCTGAACAGGCCAGGCAGTACGCCGACATGGCCGCCAAGTATCGCTCCCGCGCAGGGGAAGCGCCTGCTGCCGCGGCAGCCGAATTTGCCGTGGAGGTCTCGCCTCCGCCGCCCGCTCCTGCCGCGGCTCCCGGCGAGTTTGCCATGGAAGTGTCGGCTCCTGAACCGGTCATGGCGCACGAGGTCGACCTCTCCTCGGAGTGGGAGAGCATGACTTCGGTCGAAGCAGCGCCCGAGGCCCCGGCCGCTGCCCCGCCGGTAGCGCCATCGGTCGCCGACCTGGTCGAGGAAATCCGTTTCTACGTGTCGCAGTCCATGTGGACGGAAGCCCAGTCTGCCATCGAAAGAGGAGAAGCGCTCGCGCCGGACAACGCGGAACTGGCCGCGCTTCGCCAGCAGGTTGCCGCCGCCACGACTCCGGCGGCTCCGCCGGTGATGGAGATGGAGGTCACACCCGCCGAAGCCCAACCCAGCGTGGCCGAGTTCGTGTTCGACGCCGCCGCTGTCGAGCCGCCCGTGGTTGAGGCTCCGCCACCGCCTCCTCCTCCGCCTCCTCCGCCACCCAAGCCGGCGGCTCCCCCGCCGAAGGCCGCACCGCCCAAACCGGCGCCGCCCCCGAAGCCTGCCGCCCCGCCACCGCCTCCGCCGCCTGCGGCGGCTGCTGGTGACTTGCTGGGCGACATGGTGCTCGACATCGAGCAGTCGCTGGGTGACGATTTCGCAGTCGCCGCTCCGCCACCCCCGCCCACACCGCCGCCACCCGCTCCTGCCGCCAAAGCGCCGCCCGCGAAGGCCGTTGCGCCCCCGTCCACCCCTGCTCCGGTTGCCGAAGCAGCCGCCCCTGCGGAAGCCACTTCGGTCCTTTCCGACCTGTTCGAGGAGTTCAAGGGCGAAGTGGAAGAAACCGCGCAGGAAGCCGAGGATCCCGACACGCATTACAACCTCGGCGTGGCCTTCAAGGAGATGGGTCTGCTGGACGAAGCCATCGGCGAGCTACAAAAGGTCTGCCAGGCCATCGACCAGGGCCAGCCCTTCAGCCAGGAAATGCAGGCGTACATCTGGCTGGCTCACTGCTTCATGGAAAAGGGTGTGCCATTGGCGGCTTCCCGCTGGTACGAGAAAGCCCTGAAGGTGCCCAACCTGCAGCAGGAGAACCGGCTCGCGCTCTATTACGAACTGGCCTCGGCACAGGAGGCTGCCGGTGACAAACAGGCCGCCTTGCGCAACTTCATGGAAGTTTACGGTACCAACATCGATTACCGTGACGTCGCCGACCGCATCAAGGCGCTGAAGGGATAACCGTACCCGGATGCACCTCGTCCGCCGGCAATCCGAGCCTGCCGCCGGAGCTTCCGAAGAAACTCCATCGCTTTCCGCTTCCGCGGCCTCGCCGGCCGCACCTGTCCCGCGCGCCGACGTCCCCAACTGGCTGCGCCGATTGTCGCTGGTTGTCTACATCCTCCTCTGCCTGGAGATGGGCATGCTGCTGTTGGTGCTTCCCTGGACCTCGTGGTGGCTGAACAACTCGCTGGTTGCGGGGCATTCCCATCTTGAGGCGTTGGCGAACAACGACTTTGTGCGCGGCGCTGTTTCCGGTTTGGGGCTGGTGGATATCTGGCTGGCCATCTCGGAAGCGCTCCGTTACCGGGAGGAACGGGCGCACACTTCGTCGCCGCAAGGCTCCTGAACCTCGGTCTTCTGCTTGGTTCCTCGCAGGATTTCTCGTATGCTAAACGCGCCTTGCGGTCGGCGAGCGCGCCTATGCCCAGGTCTTCGCACGATCCTGTCCCGGTTGCCTACCTGAACCCGGCCTTCCTGGAGAGTGCGGACGGACGCGCCATCCGCATCCTCGCCGAATATCTGGAACCGCTGGCCCGCTTCCGCCGCCAGCGCATTCAGGACACGGTCGTCTTCTTCGGTTCGGCGCGGTTTCCCAGCCGCGCGGAAGCGGCCCGGCGACTGGCGCGATTGGAGAGCCCCGAAGGCAAGGCGCTGCCCCGGCAGCAGCTTCGCGCCGAACGCAAGCTCGCGGAGAAGAACCTGGACCTCTCGCGCTACTACGAGGACGCCCGGAAGCTGGCTACTTTGCTGACGCGCTGGGCGCAACGTCTGCCCTCGCGCCGGCGACGCTTCGTGGTGGCGACTGGCGGCGGACCGGGCATCATGGAAGCCGCGAACCGCGGTGCGCGCGAGGCCGGCGGCGTCACCATCGGGCTGAACATCCGCCTGCCCCACGAGCAGAAACCCAATCCGTACATCACGCCCGCGCTTAACTTCGAGTTCCGCTATTTCTTCATGCGCAAGTTCTGGTTCGCCTATCCCGCCAAGGCCCTGGTCATCTTCCCCGGGGGCTTTGGCACGCTGGACGAGCTGTTCGAGATCCTCACACTGGCGCAAACCGACAAGCTGGCCAAGAAGATCCTGGTCATCATCTACGGCCGCGAGTACTGGGACCAGGTCATGAACTTTCAGGCTTTGCTGCAGGCCGGCGCCATCTCTCCCAGCGACCTCGACCTGTTCCGCGTCGCGGATTCACCCGAGGAAGCTTTCGAGCGGCTGCGGGTGGGCCTGACCCGCTTTCACCTGCAGCAGGAACCCGCGCGGCCGGAGTCGCCGGAACTCGCTCGCACGCGCCCATAAGAGCCTGCAGTGCTGCTCTGCTACGTCACGGACCGGGCACAGCTTGCTGCCGGTGAAACGGCGCGCCGGGAGCTTCTGCTGGCGAACATTCGGGAAGCCGCCCGCGCCGGCGTGGACTACGTCCAGCTCCGCGAACGGGATCTGCCGGCGCGCGAACTCGAGGGGCTGGCCCGCGAGGCCGTGCGGGTCGTCAGGGAAAGCTCCACGCAAACCCGCATCCTCATCAACTCACGTTGCGATGTGGCCCTGGCCGTTGCCGCCGACGGCGTTCACCTGCGCTCTGACGATATTCCCATCGACGAGGCGCGGGCTATCTTTGCCCAGGCCGTCCGGACGCACTTCGTCGTCGGCGTTTCCTGTCATTCCCCCGCCGAAGTGACCAGCGCCGCCGCTCTGGGAGCCGATTTCGTCGTTTTCGGCCCCGTGTTCGAGAAGCAGGGCTCAGGTCCGGGAGCGGGTGCGGGCGTGGAGGGATTGCGCGCCGCCGTGGTGGCCGTGAACGTGACTGGACTGGGAACGCCGGTGCTCGCCATCGGCGGCGTCACGCTCGAGAACGTGCAGGATTGTCTGCACGCCGGCGCCGCGGGAGTGGCAGCGATCCGGCTGTTCCAGCAGGGGAATCTGCAAGAAACGGTGCGCCGGTTGCGTGCCCTCAGCTAGCTGGCGAAAATCGCGCAAGGATCGAGCACGGCCGGCGACCGTCTTTCCCGTCAGTGGTTACAATCAGGTTTCATGAACGCCACGGACCTGCTGGCTCAGTTTCACGGCCGCCGTTATCTCAACCTGGAGAGCTACCGCAGGGACGGCCGTGCCATACGCACGCCGCTCTGGTTCGCGCAGGACGGCGGGCTCCTCTACATCTATACGCTGGCCGACTCCGGCAAGGTGAAGCGCATGCGGCGCAATCCGCGCGTGCGCATTGTGCCCTCGGACATACGCGGCAACCCCAAGGGCGAATGGATCGACGCCGAGGCCGAACTGCTCGCCGGCGAGCGCGCTGCGCACGCTGACCACCTGCTCAGCCGGAAGTATTTCGGGAAGCGCGTCGGCGACCTGTTCCGCAAGCTGCGCCCAAAGCCGCGGGCCGTGCTTGCGATTCGGCCGCTTTAGGGGGCCGCGGCGCCAGCCGCCAATTCCGCCTTCGGGGCAATCCGCACGGGCTGCACGCGTCCATAGGTCAGCGACCGCCACAGCTATTCCGCGGCCCGCTTTGGAAGCCGAAGGGTAGTTGACCACGCGACGCTAAGGCCAGTGGTATGCGGCCGCTACTTCGCGCCGGTCGGAGTCCTGGAGCCGGTCGCCACTTCCACCAGCTTCTCGGACCACTTCGGCAGCGCCGCGTTCGTCTTGTCCACCGCCTGGTTGTAGCTAGCGAACAGCTGGCGCGGGTCGCAGAAGCTCTCGATCATCTTCTCGCGGCCGTACGCCTTCTCGATCGTCACCGCCATCTTCCATCCCACCGTGTACCAGGGCCCCAGCAGGCCGAAGTAGCCGAACGCCTGCTTGGTGGTCTCTTCCTCGGCGAGTTTCCCTTCCACAATCTTGAGGAAGAACGTGTCCAGTTCTTTCTGGTTCTCTCCGAACCTGGCGATCTCCTTGTCCCATTCGGCGCGCTGCTCCGGCCGGTTCGATGGACGCGGGTGGCCGTCCGGCGAGTTCATCGCCGCCAAGGTCGCGAATCCCTCTCCGAAGGCCGAGGTCCACCGCAGCAACTGCGCCCGCGCTGGATCACCCGTGCCTACTTCTTCTTTGCTCCCGCAGCCCGTGCCGAAGCCGATGTGGTGCAGCTCGTGCGCCACCGTGTTCTCGAACTCCTCGGAGGTGATGGCCGGATCGAGATAGAGGAAGATGGCCGGGTCGGTCGTCACTTCGAACACGAACGAGTTTCCCCGCGGCTTGATGGAGGGATAGATCTTGGCGCGGATAGTGGCGGTGGGAGGCAGGTAGGCGAATGCGCGTTGTGCCGCCGAGTGGAGGTCGGCCTGTTTCCAGCGGCCCAGCGTCTCTTCGAGCGCCGCCGCTTTTGCCAGCAGCGCATCGGACATTACGAATGTGCGGAAGTCCTCGTCCTCGAACGGACGCTGCATCGCCCGCTCGCGCCTCTTCAGCCGGACGTAGCCCTCGGTGGCAAAGAGGCGCTGCCAATCCGCCTCAGTGACGGGCTGGCCTGCCTTGCGCTTGGCCAGGATGGCGAGCACCGCTTCCGGCTCGTCGGTGACCATGCGCACGTCGAGCCGCGACGCGGCCGATTTCTGCTCGCTGGCGGCCGCCGCTTGAGGCAGGCACCAGATCAGTATCCAGGCCAAGGTTGCGGACAGGGATCGCACAGAGAAGCTCCTCCCAGCTTAGTACGCAGGAGAACTCCGCCCGGTTTCCCGTCCGTCCCCGCGTTTCTTTCCCGAGGCGAGGACTACTTGCCGGGCGCAGCCGTGCGTGGATCGTCCGCCGGATTCACGAAGTACAACTGGAACGGTCCGATGCCGTGCACCTGAATCACGCTGTCCGGCCCGTGCCACACGTAGTGCCGCATGGTCCGGGGAATGAAGACGTAGGAGCCGGCGGCTATGTCCTGCAGTCCCTTGGCGTCATACTTCTCGCCCATGCCGAGCTTGATCGAACCCTCAAGCACGGTGACGTGCTCGTCCTGCGGATGCCAGTGCGCGGCCACCTCGGCCGCCCTCGTGGCCCTCACCCGCATCACGAACGGCTCTCCCGCCTTGGCTGGATCCCCGTGCACCACCGCCGTCTCCAGCCCGAGGAACAGCGGCGTCCACTTGAGTTCCGCGGGCGAAACCATCGCGTGCGCCGGAGCACTCCCCGCGCTCGACCCCGGCGAAGCTGCCTTGCCCATGTCGATACCGATGCCCAGCAGACCCACCGAAGCTATCGTCACCAGCGTCAGGATTCCCAGCCGCGTTCTCATAGCCCACCTCCCATTGAGATTGTCGGAAGGATATGCAGGGCAAGGACACGTGTCCAGCCTGATTGAGAGCCCGTCTCTCTCGCCGGCTCCCCGATGACCAGATGACGAGATGACTACATCACCCCATGCAATTCATTCACGTCCATCGGCGTTCATCCGCGGCGAATGTCCAATCGTCGGTTGCCCCACCCTTATCGCTCCCGCTGTTGGAGCGACAGGGTGGGTCTCCATCAATCATCGATCCTCAATCATTATCCGTGTTCATCCGTGTTGATCCGTGGCCGCCTTGGCCTTTGGTGTTCTCCAGCATCCTCTCCACCGCCTTGGCGATCCGCAGCGCGCGGGACTCCGGATCACGGTAGTAGAGAATGGACAGCAGGTCCGCGCGGCGCTGCGCAGGCGTCATGCGCTGCCAGCCCTCGCGCGCTTTCGGATTGCGCGCCAGCGCGGCTTCGATCATGGGCGGCAGCTCGCGCTCGGCCTCCATCGTCTCCATCAACCGCACCGCAAGCCGCTCGGAGCGCCGCCGCCTCGTCTGCGAGTGCTTCGCCTGCGCAATCCACTTCGCGATCTCGCGACGCGTGGAGTAGTTCAGCGACTCGTAGAACTTGCGCAGCCGCTTCGACTCGCGCAGAACACGCTCCAGTTCCGGCGGAGTGGTTACCGTGCGCACTTCCGTGTCCGGCTCCATGCGGAAGCGCGCCGTCATGCCGGGTTTCACGCCGGCGCCCTTTTGCATCTCCTTGTTCACCATCATGAAGTGCCGGCCCTTGCCGTCGGGGAAGAGCGAGGTGCGGAAGGCGAAGCTCCTGGCGCTGCCCGTTCCACCGCCGCCCGCTGCCGAAATCTCGCCCTTGACCTTGATCTGCCCGCGCCGGCCCCAGAGTTTGGCGGCGTTGAAGGGGATGCGGATGACCACCCAGTGCAGCCGGTCACCGGTGCGCTCGAGAGTGGTGGAGAAAGTTCTGACGGCTGCCATCGACATGGCGAAGAAGCTAGCGGATGGTAACTACGGTTCCTCGGGTAATGCTGGCGAGTGTTTGCAGCAGCTTCGGGGCGAGGGGCCTCAGATCCGCCAGCCGGTTGGTCGCCGCACTCAGCACCACAACCGCGACACCCAGGGAAGGCAGATTTTGCTGGAAGGATAGATTGCGGTCCACCGTAATGAACACATCGAATCGCCCCTGCGCCAGCGTCAGCAGCTCTCCGTTTTTCTTACCCGCCCAGCCCATTTGAGGGACGGTACGAACCTCGTGACCGGGGATCTCTCGGGCAAATCGCTGGTCGATGCACTCATCGAGCAGCAGTTTCACTCAATGCACCATCTCGAAGATGTGGTCTTTGACCTCGTCCAGCAATGCCAGAACCTGCTCTCGTGACACCGAAGGGAAGCCCTCCAGGAAACTGTCGATGGAATCTCCGGCCTTCAGATGCTCGATGAACGTCTGCACCGGGACTCGGGTTCCAGCGAAGACAGGAGCCCCACCCATGATCTCCGGCGAGACGGTTACTACACGGCTGGGCATGGCTGCATGTTACGCGACGAGAATCACCAGCGGCAAGTTCTGTGACGTGGCCGGATGCGGATCTGCCCGCAACTCCGCAGACCTTGGCAGCGTCGAGGGGAATGTGGATGACCAGCCAGTGCGGCCGGTAGCCGGTGCGATTGAGCGGAGCACAGACGCTCGTGCTTGAATCCCTTTCATCATGTCGCCTGAGAGGACTACCCGTGTAGGATACTCTCCCAAGCGGTGAGTCAGTCCGGTGCTGAGCAGTCGTGCACTCCCTCGTGGCTGATAGACAGCAATCCTGGCACAGGGGCTCTGCATCGCGGAAATGTGGAGCGCTTGAGCGAGTGTTTGGCAAACGAATGGACAACGAACCTCTTGGGCGTTTTGCAGGGTTCATCGCTGAAGAAGGAGTTCGGCGCGCCCGGCGTCAGGCTCAGCTGTTCGAACAGGAGCTGGCCACTTGCGCTTTTTCTTGCGACGGCACACAGCGCCGCGATCTGATGATTGCCTTCGCCTTCCTGAATTGGTCGATTGCGAACGGTGTCTGGTCGAACTTGAACAACACGCGACTACGCCGTGATCTGATGGAGGCAACGGTACAGAAGTTCTCAACAGAGCTTGCGAAAACCGTGACGGCTGGCTCCGACGTCCGCGACGTCGCACTCGAAGCCGTGAGGATTGACGAGCAACTTCGACAGATGCTTAGGGGTTGGGTAGGGACACTTGGTGAACTTGACAGGTTCGGGGCGAACGACGCACGAGCGTCGCTGTTCTTCGCGATGGACCGAATCCAAGCCTGTCTCGGAATCTCTGACCCCGTCATGGATCTCCTTGTACCTCGCTTTCTTGCCCACGAGGACTTCGCCGCCGAAATGGAACATTTGGCGAGCCAGCTCAACCGTGCTGCCGACGACAGAAGCAAGAAAGGTACCCTATCTAGGTTTCTCGAAGGATTCCGGAAGGACTAGAATCAGCGCGATCCTCACGGTGTTGAGGTCCGGGCCGTACCGCTTTTATTTCTATTCACACGAGCCCAACGAACCGCCGCATGTACACGGAATCGCTCATTGAGGACCACCGCACAAGACTCTGGGAGCCTTGGAATGCGTATTTTGGCTCTGGCCGCCGATGAACGGGTGGCGAACGTCTCCTTCACGGCTGACTCGCTGGTGGTCGCGCTCAAAGATGGGCGAGTCATTTCCGCGCCGCTCGCCTGGTACCCGCGGCTGCTCCACGCCAGCCCCGCCCAGAGGAACAACTGAAAGATTGCGGGCGGGGGCTATGGAAATTCACTGGCCCGACCTGGATGAAGACCTGAGCACCGAAGGCCTGCTGCGCGGAGCCCCGGCGGCGGGCAACCATCGTGGCAAGAAGCAGCGGGCCAAGCGCGCTCGGCGCTGAGCCTCTGCGTTCTCTGCGCCCTCGGCGGTGAGAAGCTTTCTGCAGAAAAGGAAAAGGCCGCACGCTATGAACGTGCGGCCTTTATTAATGCCGGCAACGACCTTGCTCTTTCCCATCCGCTGCGTCTGACGGTACCCATCGGCCCGGCGGATGCTATCCTAAGGCAGCGGCGGAGGTGGAGATGGGGACAGCAAAACATGATGTCGAGCTGCTGCTGAGCAAGCTCCCGGATGATTGTTCCCTGGAAGACATCCAGTACCACCTCTACGTGCTCGAAAAGGTTCGTGGCGGACTGGAGGATGCGCGCCGGCACGGAACCATCCCCCAGGAAGACGTGGAAGCCAAGCTGAGGCGATGGCTGACCGAGTAGCCTGATCGCAACGCGCGCTAGCCGACTTGGAAGACATTGCAGCCTTCATCGCAGAAGACTCTCCCTCCTACGCCAAGACCGTCGTCCGAAAGATTATCGCCCTGACCCGCAATCTGAAGAGTTTTCCGCGCAGTGGCCGCGTCGTCCCCGAGTTCGACGACCAGGATGTCCGAGAACTGCTTGCCTACAGCTACCGTATCATCTATCGAGTCGAAGCGAGCGAAGTGGTGATCGTGGCCGTGATTCACGGCAAGCGGATCCTCTGACAAAAGAGGAAAAGGCCGCACGCTTTTGGCGTGCGGCCTTTGTCTAATGCCGGCAACGACCTACTCTCCCACACGGTTTCCCGTGCAGTAACATCGGCCCGGCGGGGCTTAACTTCCGTGTTCGGGATGGGAACGGGTGTTGCCCCCGCGGTGTGATCACCGGCAACCCATTTCGGCGCCTGCGGCGCGCGAAGCCATAAGCAATTGGCAATAAGCTTGTTGCTTACTGCTTATCGCTTATCGCAATTTTTCAAAGATCGCGAGGACGAAGCCTCACAACGGAACAGACGGGAATCCAGAAAACGCGCGGGCGCACAGTGCGCTCGGTAAATTTTATGGTCAAGCCGAACGGGCGATTAGTACGGGTCAGCTTCGCGCCTTGCGGCAGCTTCCACTTCCCGCCTATCGAACAGGTGGTCTTCCTGTGCCCTTCGTACTCCTTGGGAGTTGGGAGATCTCATCTTGGGGAGTGCTTCACGCTTATATGCATTCAGCGTTTATCACCACCGAACTTCGCTACCCAGCCGTGCCACGGGCGTGACAGCTGGAACACAAGAGGTTCGTCCATCCCGGTCCTCTCGTACTAAGGACAGGCCCCCTCAAATCTCCTCCGCCCACACCAGATAGGGACCGAACTGTCTCGCGACGTTCTGAACCCAGCTCACGTACCGCTTTAATAGGCGAACAGCCTAACCCTTGGAACCTTCTACAGCTCCAGGATGCGATGAGCCGACATCGAGGTGCCAAACCGGAGCGTCGATATGAACTCTTGGCTCCGATCAGCCTGTTATCCCCGGCGTACCTTTTATCCGTTGAGCGATGGCCCTTCCATGCAGAACCACCGGATCACTAGGACCTGCTTTCGCATCTGCTCGACTTGTGGGTCTCGCAGTCAACCACGCTTATGCCCTTGCACTCGCCGGCTGATTTCCAAACAGCCTGAGCGTAGCTTCGTGCGCCTCCGTTACCGTTTAGGAGGCGACCGCCCCAGTCAAACTACCCGCCTCACTATGTCCCTCTCCCGGATCACGGGAGCAGGTTAGAATCACAGCACTCGCAGGGTGGTATCTCACCGTCGGCTCCTCCAAGCCCGAGAGCCTGGATTCAAAGCCTCCCACCTATCCTGCGCAGCAAGAGCCATAATTCATAGTGAAGGTATAGTAAAGGTGCACGGGGTCTTTCCGTCTAGGTGCGGGAAACCGGCATCTTCACCGGTACTACAAGTTCGCCGAGTCGCTCGTTAAGACAGTCGCTCTGTCGTTACGCCATTCGTGCAGGTCGGAACTTACCCGACAAGGAATTTCGCTCAGTTGTTCTCGCTCCGTTTCCGGAGGAGCTGGACTTTATCTTTCACAGCCTCGATTCATGGTAGATGCGATGGCGCGGATCTTCTCGATGCCATCCGGTTCCAGGTGTTTTCCCTCCTTCATCAGTCGCAGGACCTTCCTGAACTTGATGAAGTCGATCCGCTTCTTCGATCTCAGTGGATGCTGGTCGAAGAACGGAACGATCTTGTCATTCAGGTGGTCCAAACCGCGCACCCGATAGGCCATCCGGTCGCCGTGGTTCCTGCGAACCACTCCGCACTCAAAAAACCTCTTGAGCGCGTGCAGCAACTGGATGTCCCGCTGGTGCTGGACAACCGTGAATTCCGGCAACACCTGAAACCCGGAGGACATCTCCGGGTGCGGGTTGATGCCGACGAAGAAACAGCCTTCGCCGTCCACGAAACCCACCACCCATTGCGCCTCCATCTTGCCTGACTGTGACTGAACGTGAAGTCTCTGAGGGTTCTCCATGATGGAGCCTTCCCTGCGGATTGTCCCCTTGTCCGTCGGATTTTGACTGCCGGCCCAGGGGGCCTGCGAGTACCGCGCGGCTGTGTGAGGAGTTTCCCGCATATAGTTCAGTTTTACTAAGGCTAGCGAAGCCAACCTTAGGACCGTTATAGTTACGGCCGCCGTTCACCGGGGCTTCAGATCGAAGCTTCTCCCCTTGCGGAGATGACCTCTCCCTTTAACCTTCCGGCACCGGGCAGGCGTCAGCCCCTATACGTCGTTTTCGACTTTGCAGAGACCTGTGTTTTTGTTAAACAGTCGCAGAGCGCATTTCACTGCGGCCTCTTCGGGCTATGAACCCTACTGAGGCGACCCTTCTCCCGAAGTTACGGGTCCAACTTGCCTAGTTCCTGAACGAGCGTTCTCTCGAGCGCCTTTGGATACTCTCCTCGTCTACCTGTGTCGGTTTGAGGTACGGTTCCCGCAAGTTCTGCTTAGAGGTTTTTCTTGGCAGCATGGAGTCAGCGGCTTCGGGCCACAAAAGCCCTGCTTTGCGTCTCACCGTTGAATGCCCCTGCGGATTTGCCTGCAGGGACCGGCTGACACGCATCGAACGCGGAACCAATACACGTCCCGCCTATCCTTCTGCGTCACCCCATCGTCGTAACGAACCCACGGGAGTTCCGGAATATTAACCGGATGTCCATCGGCTACGCCTTTCGGCCTCGCCTTAGGGACCGACTAACCCTGAGCGGATTAACCTTTCTCAGGAAACCTTAGACTTTCGGCGCGGAGGGTTCTCACCTCCGTTATCGCTACTTATGCCGGCAGGGTCTCTTCTCAGCCGAAGACCAGTCCTTGCGGTCTGGCTGCACGGTTGAGAATGCTCTCCTACCACGTCCGCCTTGACGGCGGACATCCGCTGCTTCGGTACTCGGTTTGAGCCCCGTTGAATTGTCGGCACCGGACCGCTTGACCAGTGAGCTATTACGCTTTCTTTAAAGGATGGCTGCTTCTAAGCCAACCTCCTGGCTGTCTGGGCGTTCCGACATCCTTTCCCACTTAACCGAGACTTAGGGACCTTAGCAGGCGATCT